>NMQN01000640.1 GCA_003575245.1 Candidatus Atribacteria bacterium 1244-E10-H5-B2
GGTGGGAGGTATAAAGCTTGCTTCTACTCCAGAGGAAGCTTATAGGGCAGCTGAGAGGATTTTAAACTCTAAGCTTAAAGGTATTTTAGTTAAAAGAGTGTTTGTCAAGGAGTCTGTATCTATTAAAGAGGAGTATTATTTAGGAGTAACCGTAGATAGAGCTCAAAAAAGGGTTGTGGTTATGGTAAGTCCTGCTGGGGGAGTAGACATAGAAGAGGTAGTCAGAACCAATCCTGGGAAAATATTTAAATTTTATGTCAACCCCTTACTTGGATTTAAAAGCCACGAGGCCAACGAACTTGCTTCAGCTCTCACCAAAGATAAAAACTTAGTTAAAGGGATAGCTAAAATCCTTTCCGGTCTTTACCGTATTTTTGAAGAAATGGACTCTTCTTTGGTAGAGGTAAACCCTTTAGTAATTACCAAAGAAGGGTCTCTCTTTGCCCTTGATGCCAAGATTATATTTGATGATAATGCTCTCTACAGACACCCAGAAATAAGTAGCTTAAGGGATTTAGAGGTAGAAGACCCTCTTGAGGTGAGAGCAAAAGAAGCAGGGGTAAGCTATGTTAGACTCGAGGGAAATATTGGCTGTATAGTAAATGGAGCCGGTTTAGCTATGGCTACTATGGATCTGGTAAAACATTACGGAGCCGAGCCAGCTAATTTTTTAGATGTAGGAGGAGGAGCAAGTTCACAGCAGGTAGGTAAGGCGCTGGATATTGTTTTATCCGATGAGCAGGTGAGGGCTGTTCTTGTTAATATATTTGGTGGAATCACCAGATGTGATATTGTTGCCGAAGGCCTTATTCAAGCTCTCTCTAAGAGAGAGATGAACTTACCTTTAATTATTAGGCTTACTGGAACTAATGAAGAAGAAGGTCGAAAAAAGCTGAAGGGTATAAAAGGAATCTTCTTAGCAGCCACTATGAGTGAGGCAGCAAAAAAAGCGATGGAGGTGGTGAAAAGTTGAGTATACTGGTTGATTCTAATACGCGTTTATTAGTTCAAGGCATAACCGGTAGAGAGGGAAGTTTTCATACGCGGCAGATGTTAGATTATGGAACAAAGGTAATTGCAGGGGTAACTCCAGGCAAAGGAGGACAACAAATAGAAGGGGTTCCTGTTTATGATACAGTTAAGGAAGCTGTTGGAGATATGGCGGCAAATACTTCCATTATTTATGTTCCTGCTCGATTTGCTACTGAGGCTATCTATGAAGCAACAGATGCCGGAATAAAACTAATAGTTTGTATTACAGAAAGTATCCCTACTTTGGATATGGTTAAAGCCTGTTATTACGCGAAGCAAAAGGGTTCAAAGTTAATTGGGCCTAATTGTGCTGGAGTAATTAGCCCGGGGAAGGTAAAAGTAGGGATTATGCCCGGTTCTATCCATAAAGAGGGAAATTTAGGGATAGTCTCCAGAAGTGGCACTCTTACTTATGAGGTGGTTTATAATTTGACTAAAAATGATTTTGGCCAGTCAACCTGTGTAAGTATTGGAGGGGATCCGGTAATCGGTTCTTCTTTTATTGATATTCTTGAACTTTTTGAAGAAGATTCTCAAACTAAAGCAATTGTTTTAATTGGCGAAATTGGGGGAACTGATGAGGAAGAAGCAGCAAAATTTATCCATTTAAAAATGAGAAAGCCCGTTGTTGCTTTAGTTGCAGGGAAAACAGCTCCTCCAGGAAAAAGAATGGGACATGCAGGAGCTATAATCTCTGGAGGAACAGGTACAGCCGAAGAAAAGATAAAGACTTTTCAGAAGTTTTCTATTTCTGTAGCTGAAAGTCCTCTACAGGTTGTAGATTTAGTCTCAGCAGTTTTAGATGAAAGGGATTAAAGATGAGTGGCGAAAAATAAAACTAAAAGAGATTGATTAGGAAAGGTATGGCTATCTTCTTCTTCATAAAGAACAAAACTAAAAAAATTGTTTGACTACTGAGGGTTTTTAATATATTATTAAAAAAAATAAAATAAAAATTACCCTTTTAAATTAGTTCAGAGAAACTAATAAGGGGATGAAAGAGAAAATTCTATCCTCTTATTAATTTAATAAGAGGATTTTTAGTAATAAAACAAATTTAATACTTCCTTTAATATCAGCCCAGTGAGGCTGGTAAGGAAAAATTATTACCCCCTTATCAGCCAGAATGGGTTGTAAGGGGGTTTTTGTTTAAATATATGGTGGTAGAAGGGGAGGTTTAAAGAAGTGGATATACAAGAAAAAGCTGTGGTGATGGGGGAAAGTGAAATTAAGAGGACCCTGGTAAGAATTGCCCATGAGATAGTAGAAAAAAATAAAGAAGTAAGTAATCTTGCTCTTATTGGCATAAGGACCAGGGGAGTTTTCCTGGCTAAAAGATTGGCCCAGGAAATTTTTGAAATAGAAAAAAAAGAAATCCCAGTAGGAACCTTAGATATAACTCTTTACAGAGATGATTTGTCTTTAGTTGCCCGCCAACCTCTGGTACTTAAAACAGAAATACCTTTTGATGTTTCTCGGAAGAAAATAGTTCTGGTAGATGATGTCCTTTATACCGGAAGGACAATAAGGGCAGCCATGGATGCCATAGTGGATTTGGGAAGACCCCAGGTGATTCAGTTAGCTGTGTTGATTGATAGAGGACATCGGGAGCTTCCCATTCGAGCAGATTTTATCGGTAAGAACATCCCTACTTCCAAGGAAGAAATAGTTAAGGTTAGATTAAACGAGGTAGACGGGGAAGACAAAGTAGGAATAGTATAGAGTATTTAGTTAAGGAAATAAAAGATAGAGGTTGGAGAAAATATCATCTCAAAGCAACTGGTAAACCGGTGAACAGGGTAACTGGATAACTAAAATACACAATATACGATTCTAAATTACTATACGCTAAACGCTGTACGCTAAACGTTAGAAAAGGTTTTGAGTTATGGTTTTTCGTTTTTACTTTTTAGCTTACTAAATACTATTCACTATTCACTAACGACTAATTGAATTGGTCAATTGGTGAATTAAAAAAGAAGGTGAGTGCGATTTTAAATATTAAAGTAAAGATTTTATCCAGAAAAGAAGTTGCTCCCAATATTTATCTGATGAGGTTAAAAGCTCCAGAAATTGTCCAAGATGCTCTCCCGGGACAATTTATCCATATTAAGTGTAGTAAAGATAATTATCCCCTGCTGCGCCGCCCTTTAAGTATTCATCGAATAGATAAAGAAAAGGGAGAAATTTTTATTCTATTCCAGATAATGGGAGAGGGCACAAAATTATTAGCCGATAGAACTATCGGAGATGATTTAGATATCATGGGTCCTATCGGTAATGGTTTCAATATCTATCCAGAAAGTAAGAAGATTATGATAGTAGGAGGAGGAATGGGAGTTGCTCCCTTGCTGGCTTTATGCGAAGAATCCATAAGGCAAGGCAAAGAGGTGCGAGTCTTGATAGGTGCCTTGAAGAAAGAGTTGGTCATAGGAGAGGAAAGCTTTAAGATTCTGGGGGCAAAAGTAGATGTTGTTACTGATGATGGAAGTTATAAGCATAAAGGTCTTGTACCTGATTTATTTGAAGGAACTATCAAAGAAGGATGGTTAGCAGACCAGATATTTGCCTGTGGGCCGAAACCTATGTTAAGAAAGATTAATGAGATTGCTTTAAAGATAAATATTGATTATCAGGTATCTTTAGAAGAACGGATGGCTTGTGGAATAGGTGCCTGCTTAGGTTGCGTCTGTAGGGTAAAAACTAAGAATAAAAAAGAAGACAAAGTTAAAAATGAATATAAAAGAATCTGTGTGGATGGACCTATCTTTGAAGGAAGTGAGGTGGTCTGGGATGATTAATAAATCTAATTTAGAAGTAGAAATAGGGGGAATAAAATTGAAAAATCCGGTGATGACTGCCTCAGGGACTTTTGGTTATGGTGAAGAGTTTTCTCCATTCATTGATTTAGATAAGTTGGGAGCGATGGTATTAAAGGGAATTACTCTAAAACTAAAGATGGGGAATCCACCTCCTCGAATTATAGAGACCCCTTCGGGGATGCTTAATTCTATCGGCTTACAGAATGTAGGAGTCGAAATGTTAATCAAGGAAAAATTACCCTATTTACAAAAATTCAATACTCCGGTGATTATAAATGTTTCCGGGGATACCATAGAAGAATATTTAGAGTTAGCCAGAAGATTAGGAGAGATTTCGGAGGAGATGGGAGTCGCCGGTCTGGAGGTCAACATTTCCTGCCCTAATATCAAAAAAGGGGGAATGGTGTGGGGAACTGATGCTCATTCTACTTATAAATTAATAAACAGTATTCGGAAAGCTACCTCTCTCCCTCTTATTGTAAAATTAACTCCCAATGTTACAGATATCAAAACAATTGCTCAAGCTGCTGAAGAAGCAGGAGCAGATGCCCTATCTCTAATAAATACTTTAGTGGGTATGGCAGTAGATATTGATTCCCGCAAACCTAAATTAGCTAATATCAGTGGTGGGCTTTCCGGTCCGGCGGTAAAGCCGGTGGCTCTCTGGTTGGTCTGGCAGGTATTTCAGACGGTAAATATCCCGGTAATCGGGATAGGGGGGATAATAAAAGTTGAGGATGCCCTGGAATTTATCATTGCCGGAGCCCGGGCAATAGAGATAGGAACAGCAAATTTTGTAAATCCCAGGGTAACTATTGAAATTATAGAGGGAATAGAAAAATATCTTATAGAAAATAATATTAAAGATATAAATGAGTTAGTAGGAAGTTTAAAAATCTAATAAAAATAGGGGGAGAAAATGCAGTTAACGGCGAGAGAGAGATTGGTCCTGGCTCTGGATGTAGATGATTTTAAAAAAGCAGATGAATTAGTGGGTAAGTTAACTGATTATGTAGGGGTCTTTAAGATTGGGAGCCAACTATTTACTGTTGAAGGGGCCAAGGTAGTTAATATGATAAAGGAAAGGGGGAGTAAGGTTTTTTTAGATTTAAAATTTCACGATATACCCAATACCGTTGCTCGGGCAGCAGAAGTAGCTACTAAATTAGGGGTATATATTTTTAATGTCCATACCTCCGGGGGATATGAAATGATGAAAGCAGCAGCTAAGGCTACTGCAAAAACCAGTCAAGAACTAGGTATTAGAAAACCTATAATTTTAGGAGTAACTTTGCTTACCAGTATCAATCAGGAAATTTTAGAAAAAGAGATAGGCATAAAAAAAGGATTAGAAGAACAAGTAGTTCATCTGGCTAAATTAGCTAAAGCTGTTGGTCTTGATGGAGTAGTGGCTTCTTCCTGGGAGATTAAGGAGATAAGAAAGGCCTGTGGAGAAGATTTTGTAATTTTAACTCCCGGGATACGTCCTGCGGGCAAATCTTCCGATGACCAGAAAAGAGTAATGACTCCCCAGGAAGCCGTAAAATTAGGGGCTGATTTTTTGGTAATAGGAAGACCGATAAGAAATGCTGCCAATCCGGTAGAAGCTGCAAAGCAAATATTAAGAGAAATGGAGGGAAATTAAAGGATGATTATTAAAACAGAAGAGGTAATGAAAAAATTTGAACAGGCAGGAGCTATCCAAAAAGGGCATTTTAAATTAACCTCAGGAGTTCACAGTGATACCTATATCCAATGTGCTCAGGTCATGCAACATCCTGAATTTATGCATAATCTATGCAGTGAACTGGGGAAGAAGTTTAGGGGAGATGATATTGATGTAATTATCGGACCGGCAATCGGGGGTATTATTATGGCTCATGTGATGGCGCGAGTATTAGGCCCTTGGGTGAGAGCAATCTTTACTGAAAGAGAAAATGGCAAAATGACCCTACGGCGTAGTTTTGAGATAAACCAGAGAGAAAAAGTATTAGTAGTAGAAGATGTCACTACCACCGGAAGTTCAGTAAGAGAAGTTATGGATATTGTAAAATCAAGACAGGGAAAAGTTGTAGGAGTGGGAGTGTTAATTGATAGAAGCGGAGGAAAAGTAGATTTTAGAATAAAGACCGAAAAACTCCTGACCGTAGATATAAAGACTTATCTACCTGAGGAATGCCCTTTATGTAAAAAAGGGATTCCCGCAGTTAAACCAGGGAGTCGGGAGCTTTGAAAGGGTATTAATTTAAAGAAATTTGATTTCAAAAAAAGAAGGATTTTTGAAATAGATGTAGTATAGTAGTATAATGTATAATGTATACAATTATGCAAATTAAATCTAAATTCCCAAAATATGAAATAGGTTGAGCTTTAAGATGGGAAGACATTAAAAATGGAAAATAATTTAAAGATAGAAGGATACGAACTATTAAATCAAAAAGTTTATCGGGTATTAAAGACAGAAATTGTGAAAGGATTTTTAGAACCAGGAACTAAATTGTTAGAAAATAAAATTGCTGAAGAAATGCAGGTAAGTAGAACTCCGGTTAGAGAAGCTATGCAAAAATTAGTGGCTGAAGGATTTGTAAAGATGATTCCAAATCAGACAATGGTTGTGACCGAAGT
>NMQN01000594.1 GCA_003575245.1 Candidatus Atribacteria bacterium 1244-E10-H5-B2
AAAAGAGATTACCCAAAAATTTGATGAACTTAAAGGAAAACTCAACCTAAAATATCTACTTAGGGAAGCCTTGCAAAGTAAATCTCCGCTGATTTTCTGTGCTTGTCTTTTACTGATTTTAATCCTTCTTGTTAAAAAAATTACTGAAGGAGTGGCTGAAATAAAATTAATAAGTCAGGTCATTCCTCACACCACAACAAACATCTACGCTGAATTAACTCTAATTGTCTTTGCAGGAATGTGTTTGGGAGTACTGGCAAAATATGTTAGCAAAGTCCCCACGACATATGGAAATAATGATTTAGGCGAATATACAAATTACATACAAACTTATAATCAATATGTCTCTGAAATGGACAAAGAAGAGCAAAAATCATTATTAGGTTTCTTAAAAGAAACTTTGGATGAAATAAATATAAAAAACAAAAAGTAAATTTTCTAAATAATTTTAGAATTTTTTACAGGAGGGGAATATCATGAATTATATAGAAAAGTTTAAAAATTATACTACCAAACAGACTGTAAATCTAATTATGAAGGGCTTAGTCAATGCTTCTGATGAAAATCTTATCCGACTAACTTATGCCGCAGAAAAAATAGCTCCTCAGTATAAAACGAAAATACAGAAAGTAAGAAAATCATTTCAAGATAAAGCCCCAGCATATATCTTGGCTCAAAAAACACTAAAAGATATCCATCCCAATTATAGAGATAGAATGGTTTTAAATTTCATAGTCAACTACCTACTACTCGGTCCTAAAAGAAGAGCTAAAATTGAAAAGAAACTAAACATCACAACACCTGCAACTATAGTTATTAGTCCTACTACGAGATGCAATCTTGGATGCACAGGTTGTTATGCCGGAGACTATTCTAAAAAAAATGACCTTCCTATTGAATTAGTAGATAAAGTTATCACTGAGGCAAAAGAATTAGGCACTAATTTCTTTACCATATCTGGCGGTGAACCCTTCGTAAGAGAAGATATGCTGAATATTTATAAAAAACATAATGATGCAGCTTTTATGTCCTATACTAATGGAACACTCATCGATAAAGATATGACTCTTAAATTACAAGAATTAGGAAATATTGCACCCGCTATAAGCATTGAAGGACTTGAAGAAGAAACTGACCGCCGTCGAGGTAAGGGAGTATGGAAAAAGATAATGCAAACCATGGATAATCTCCGGGAAGCAGGAGTACTTTTTGGTTTTTCTGCTACCCCAACTAAATACAATACCGAAGTTATATATAGTGATGAACTGATTAAATTGCTGACTGATAAAGGATGTACTTTCGGCTGGTACTTTACCTATATCCCAATTGGCAGCAAACCTGATGTTAATTTAATGCAGACTCCGGAACAAAGACTCTACGGCTGGAGAAGAGTAAATTATCTAAGAAACAAATATCCTGTATTTATTGGAGATTTCTGGAATGATGGTATGCATACCGGAGGGTGTATTGCTGGGGGCGGCAACTACTTTCATATAAATGCAAAAGGTGATATCGAACCCTGTGTATTCACCCATTTTGCTACTCACAATATAAGAAACTCTTCT
>NMQN01000887.1 GCA_003575245.1 Candidatus Atribacteria bacterium 1244-E10-H5-B2
GCTAAAAAGGGGTACAAAAAAAATCTTCTATTCGAACCTGTGGCTCCCTGTGGTTATTCAACCAGGACTTTAGTCTCTAATTAACACAAGTCTTAATGTGTTATATTATTTTAGAAGATAAAAATGCTGTTAAAACTATATAATAATAAAGGTTTTTAAGTGAATTACAAAAAAAATATTATAGAGGGGCTTGACTTCCTATAACATAATCTATATAATATAAGAAAACGTTATATAAGGGAGGAGTAAAATGCATACAGTAGAGCCGATTAAAAATATATTAAAAATACTGGCCATCAAAAGGAAGCTGAAAGAGGAATCGAATAGCCGGAACTATCTTTTATTTACTGCCGGGGTTAACCTGGCTTTGAGAATTAGCGATCTATTATCTTTGAAGGTTAAAGATGTTATAGATTCTAAAGGTGATATTTTGACCTATCTGCATATTAAAGAGGGCAAGACCGGCCGGCCTGCTAAAATCTACATAAATAATACCGTTAAAGATGCCCTATTCTATTATCTAAATAAATCAAAGGGAATAGATCCGGATAGTTATTTGTTCAAAAGTGAACGAAGCGATAAAAAGTTAGATAGGGTTAGAGCCTGGGGACTGATTCAGAAATGGGTTAAGGCGGTTGGCCTGGAAGGTGAACGATACGGGACCCATACTTTGAGAAAGACCTGGGGCTACCAGGCTAGGAGACAAGGTTTATCTATTGAGCAAATATCGGAGAAGTTAGGCCATAAATCTGTAACGGTTACCCGGCGTTATATCGGGATCAGTCAAGAAGAAATAAATCAGATAGAGAAAGAAGTTGAGATTTAAGGGCATGCTTTTAAGGGAAATATCGAATATACGCTTATGATTGTATGCAAAGGCTTTCTATACCCCCCTTAAAACGCTTTATATTAGCTTTTATTTTTAGCGAAATTAGCAGAAAAGCCTTATTTTTTATAACTTTAAGCTATTTTTAAGACTCTTAGTAAATAAAAGGGGTTTAACTTTATACGTTATAAGGGCAAGAAACGCTAACAAAGCTATCAGGGGCTCTATTTTAAGGGTATTCTGAGTAAGTTATTAAACAATAAAGGGGGTTAATATGTTTCAGAAGGTAAGCATTAAAGAAATTAAGAAAATTAAAGAGAGATTGAAGGCAGAGTTAGAGGATAAAAATTTAGCGTTTCAAAGAAAAGGAGAAGTTAAATCTCTTATCTATCATATAAATAATTGGTTAGAGTGGAGAGACTATCAGGACAGAAGAAATTACAGGGAAGTAATTAAAAGCGAAAGTTAAATAATTACGGTGGTCCGGTTTCCTATGGGTTCTCCGGATTGCCGTTTGTCCTGCTCTCTGGGTTTTGTCATATCTTCCCAGGGAGCAGGGAATCTCTAAGAAAGGGGGTAAAAAATGAAAAAGAAAAAGAAAACAATCGAGCCTTGCGGGACTATAACGGAGACAAAGGACTTCTTCCGATTCAAATCGAAAAATATAGGGATATTCCCAAAGCCGAAAAAAAAAAGAAACAACAATACTAAATAATAAATGAAAGAGGATT
>NMQN01000031.1 GCA_003575245.1 Candidatus Atribacteria bacterium 1244-E10-H5-B2
ATAAATTGGTCACGACTAAGAAAATTCGTACTTGTGTAAAACTTTTAAAAAAAATGCAATTTCTGGCAATTGAAAGGGCAAGCAGATATTCTCATATAACCATTATAAAATATGACTTATATCAAAGTGATGAAAGTTATAGGGCAAGACAAAGGGCAAGACAGGGGCAAGATAAGGGCAAGATAAGGGCAATAAACAATAATGGAAAGAATGGAAAGAATGGAAAGAATGAAGATACTAAGTCAGAATTTTTTGACAAAAATTCGGTGGTATACCAATTAACTATTTATCTGGAAGGCAAAATTAGGGAAAATAATAAATCGATTAAAAAAAGAGATGAGGGACAATTACAATCCTGGTGTAAAGACATGGATTATCTTACTCGTATAGATAAAGCCAAACCCAACGAAATAAAAAAGATAATAGATTGGGTAGTAGAGGATAAATTCTGGGCTAAAAATATCCTGTGCCCTGCCAGTTTACGAAAACACTATCCGAGATTTTATAAAGAGGTAATAGACCGGGGCAAAAGCCTGGAAGAAAAGATAGCGACAAATCACCGTCTTGATGATGTAGAGGAGGAAGGAATATGAAAAAAGCAATATTTTTACAATCTTTAAATGCTTTGGAATCTGCCTTTGGAGAAAAAGCGAGCGAGGATAGGGCAAAAATATACTGGGATATACTAAGGGGTTATTCTGATATAGAGATAAAAAAAGCAGTGATTGGGTCTATCAGGAGGTTGAGGTTTTTCCCTAAAATATCTGAGATTATAGAAATGATTGAGGGGAATATTGAAGATGAAGCGGAGATTGCCTGGTTGATCTTAAAAGAAAAGATAGAAAAATATGATGGTTATATGTCTATATCCTTCCCTGAAAATCCGGTAATAGGTTCGGTGGTGGAGGCACTAGGTGGTTGGATTGGAATATGTGATACTCCAATTAAAGAAGAGAAGTGGGTAAAAAAGGAATTTATAAAACTATACCCCATTATGAAGAAAAAAAATAACCATCCGGAGAGGTTAACCGGGATTATTGAACTGGAAAATAGCCAGAAAGGCTATAGTGAAGAATATATGTTAGAAAGATATGGCAGATATCTTGACGGGACTAAGGTAAAAGGGAAAAAGTTATTAAAGAAACCGGAGGTAATTAAACGAGTAAAAATACGGAAGAATTGATTAAAAAAAACAAAGGGGTATTAAGACAGTTGACTTCTCTGAACAATAAAATGAAGGAATTAAGGGGTAGAGTTAAGGCATTAGAGAAGAGAGATATCGGTTATCTGACCGAAGAAGAATTATCAAAAGAAAAGATAGGTGGAACTGATCCAGATTAAAAAAAAGGAAGTGATTAAATGAGATTAAAATGGGGCGAAGAAAAGATCAAAGGATTTAGTAGGCCGGTTAAAAAAGCAGAAGAGGTTAACGATTGGGCCTGGTGGGGGCTTTTTGTGGCGGCGATAGTAATGGTAGTTATATTTATATTAAAAGTATTGGGGAAAATCTGAAAGACAGGTAATAAGTATGAAAAAAGTCAAGTTAAAAATGTTG
>NMQN01000564.1 GCA_003575245.1 Candidatus Atribacteria bacterium 1244-E10-H5-B2
CTCTAAAATCAGAATAGCAGGTCTCTTTGTTATCAGTAATTGTTATTCCCAACCAGCAATTATCAGGGAATACATATTTTCTATATACTTGGGGTTCTCTGGTCAGGAATTGGAATATATGTTGCGGATATAATTTTATTTTATCTAATACTTTTGACATCCATTCTTCTCTCCAATGAGCTATTTCGCTCATCGATCCCACGAATATCCGTTGAGGCTTCCTGGGTAGTTTCTTATCGAATTGAGACTGTAGAAATGTAGGCTTGAAAGTGATTAATCCCCACAAATGTTTATCTGTCCAACTCCAATCAGAATAATTTTTCCATTGGTGATTAACTTCATTCTTATATATACGCTTATGAAATCTCTTTGCTATCTTTCTTGCATAACAATATTCACAATGATTAAGACACCCCCATACGCTATTCCACATCATATCGCACCATCCGATCTTATTTTTCATCTTTAATCTCTCCCTATAATTTTCTTAAAATCTATTACAGTTAATTCATGACCTTTGAATATCGCTGATTCACCATGCCCGCCAACCATATAGATATTATTAGCATCTAGATCATCTAACATTTCATCATAGGTATCTTCGATTTCTTCTAGATCCGCTATAACATTTATTTTATCTCCATGAATCGTAATTAGGTTAAATCTTTCTCTTTTATTCTTCATCTTCTTTACCTCCCTTTAAAAAATCTTTTGTTGAACCTTAGCTATCCTCTTATATGACATATCTATATAACTTTGTTTTATCTCAATACCTATGAATCTTTTCCTCTGTTTGAGAGCTACCAATGCAGTGGTTCCCGCCCCCATAAACGGATCGCAGATTATCCCACTTTCCCAACCTGCATTACAGCCACAATCAGAGTAGCCTACTGATATATGATTCCATTCAAACTGAACTCCCGTCCTTGAAAAACCGCCACCAACGTTATAATCTTTGTTCTTCCCATCAACCGCATCTTTCACCTTTCCCTTTGATAGTTTGTGGGAACGAACATTCATTTTTTCGTGTTTATATATCTTCACCCTTGCCTTCCCGCATTTTTTGCAGACAAATTCCGGGCAGCCTGCTCTGATCATTGGTTCTATGAGTGTTTCAGGGTATACTGCAAAGTGTGCTTCGGGGAATGGTTGAGTCGGGATAGTCCAGACAGCTCGTTTGTTGCGACCAACTGGATTGGGCCTAACGGCACCTGCAACCAACTTTGAAGTTCTGCCTAATTTCATAGCTTTTTCGTAAATTGTCTTTTTTTCTGTCCTTGATTTTTGTATGTCTCCTCCCCATCTATTAAGAGGTTTATTATCATAATTATCAAACTGTTGTTCGAACCAATATTCCTTACTCTTAACAAAAAAGTAAACATACTCAAAATCTACCGTAAACCTATCTTTGGCGCTTGAAGGCATACAATTAGGTTTGTGCCAGATAATAGTATTGCGGAGTATCCAGCCTCGATTTACCATTTCTATTGCAAAGCGTTGGGGAATGAGGCAAAGGGATTTAGTCGGGACACTATATTTTTTAGGCTTAT
>NMQN01000634.1 GCA_003575245.1 Candidatus Atribacteria bacterium 1244-E10-H5-B2
AAATTAGAAGACTACCTTATCGCTAGGCCCACCTTCAAGACGGAGACTTATAAAGAATGGGCGGAAATGCTTTTCAAGGAGAAACCCAAAAGATGCCTAAACAAATGAGAAATAGAAAAGATTCCGCACCCCTTAAAGTCAAGGAAGATTTAGGAGCTACTGAAGTAAAAGAGATTGAACAACTTATTACAGTAGAAAGAAAGATCAAGGTACCTACCCATTTTTTAAGCTCTTTTTTTACAACGGATGACACTCTTAAGACTTATCAAAAACAATTAACCCTTGACTTTAAGATGGAACAGAATATAGATACAACAGAGGCAAAGGAAGGTTTAGCCATTATGGTCAACAAAGGCTTTAAAGGTATAAATCTATCTTACCCAGAAAACAGAGTTATTAAAGGCATTTTTAGTCTCGCACAGAAGCAGAAGGCAAGCGAAAATCAGCCCTTCATTGTTTTACGTAATATTTCTCAGTTTTTAAATGAAATATTAGAAAAAAAAGCTAGAAAGATCTCTCCGGGAGGCCGTAGTTTTAAGGACTTTTCTGGGGCGGAAGTTGAGCAGATGAAAAAGGCCCTAGATAATTTATCGAAGACACAACAACAGATAATCATAAAGGGATACGATGGGATAGACAAGAAGACAGGAAAGCCAATGTATTTTCTTTATATGCGGGAAAAACCCCTGATAAGTATAGAATATTTTAAGCGAAAGATACCAGAAGACGAGGTAGAGAAATTAACAGAAGGAGAGTTAAAAGAGAAGGGATATATAAAAATTTTGATCTTGCCTATAATTCTACGGGACTGGCATAAATATTTTAAACTGCTCCCCAAGGATATATCAAAAGAGGTAAGGGAAAAATGTCCAGATGTTAAAAGAATATCTGTGACTTTAGTTAACTTCATAGATTTGTTACATAGACAGAACAATCAGGAGTTTAGAAGAACTAGATCAACCTTAACAAAAGAATTAAAACTTGAAAAACAGCTGAAAAAGCGAGGGAAGGCCTATATTAAAAGAATATTGCTCAAGTATTACGACCAGGCCAAGAGAACAGGATATCTGGAAGATTATAAGATAGATCAAAGGGGGACCTATGGTTTGGTGGACGTATTCTATCTTAATGTCTTTAAATTTGAGCACCTAAAACCGAAAAAGACCTTAGGATATGTCTCGAATTCTTGAATTTTTCTATCCTATAAAATCTACCCTATAAAATGGGGAAATCTACCCTATAAAATGGGGAAATCTACCCTATAAAATGGGGAAATCTACCCTATAAAATGGGGTAGCCCTTTTTGAAAGCCTTTATTGACAACGGTTCTGGAGGCTTTTTAAAACTATATAATTTAATTAACTTAAGTAATTAAATATTAGAGCCCCGATATTTGAGTTCGGGGCTCTCTAATATTAGGATTGATGTTCGTTAATTTAAGTAGAATTTACATAATATGACTAATTTAAGACCAGAAAAGGAGAATATAAAGATGAATGACTTACAAAAAGCAATAGAGATCACCAGAAAAACAGGGATAAAAGTTTCA
>NMQN01000670.1 GCA_003575245.1 Candidatus Atribacteria bacterium 1244-E10-H5-B2
TGGAAAAAGCTAATATTACCCAAAGATAAAAATTATTTATTTTCTAACTAATTTTATATTTCATTAGTAAAGTAAGAATATTTTTTATATTCCTTTAAATAAGAAATTAATCCCCCGCTTTTTAAAATAGATAAAAGCTGAGATTGATAAATTCCGTATTTTTATAAGATTTATTATTTCATATATTTTGGTGGCTCTATTTCATATAAATTATTCCCTGCCGAATCTACCACTACTATTGCAGGAAAATTTTTAACATAAAATCTAAAGACTGCCTCTGCCCCTAAATCTTCATAAGCTATCGCTTCAGATTTTTTTATACTTTTAGCAATCAGAGCAGCCGCTCCCCCTATTGCTGCAAAGTATATTGCTTTATTTTTTTTAATGCTTTTCATAACTTCTTTTGAACGCAGACCCTTGCCGATTATCCCCTTAAGACCTCTTTCCAGCAATTCCGGAGTGTAGGGGTCCATTCTATAACTGGTAGTGGGACCGACAGAGCCGCAAGAATGCCCTGGTTTAGTAGGAGTTGGACCGGCATAAAAAATAATTTGTTCTTTTAAATCTACAGGAAGTTTCTTCCCTTTTTCAATTAATTCAAAAAACCTTTTATGAGCAGCATCCCTGGCAGCATAAATATTTCCAGTAATATTTACAAAATCCCCGGCTCTTAAATTAACAATTTCTTTTATATCTAGAGGTGTAGTTATTTTTATAATATTTTTCATAAAAACACTTTCCACTTATTTTATATTTTTTATATTATTCCTTCAGCATGCCGGGCGGCATGGCAACAGACATCCACTGCTACCGGCATACCAGCTATATGGGTAGGAAGGTAATCTATATGCACCGCCAAACTTTTAATATTACCTCCTAAGCCTGCTGGTCCGATACCTAAGCTGTTTATCTTCTCTAAGGCTTCTTTTTCCATGGCAGCATATTTCTCGTTGTAGTTATGTTCTCCTATCTTCCTGGCAATTGCTTTTTTAGCTATTACCATAGCTTTATCGATAGTCCCTCCGATACCTACCCCGATTATAGTTGGAGGACAAGGGTTAGGACCGGCTTTCTTTACTGTTTCTACTACAAAATCTACAATTCCTTTCTCTCCATCAGCTGATCTCAACATGGCTATAGTACTCATATTTTCACTACCGAATCCTTTAGGCATTACTAAAAATTTAATCTTATCTCCGGGGACTATATCAGTATAGATAATCGCAGGGGTGTTGGTTTTGGTATTTTTTCTTTCAAAGACCGGGTCATCCACCACTGATTTTCTGAGGTATCCTTCCTGGTAGGCTTCTTTGACCCCCTGGTTTATGGCTTCGGTAAAGTCACCGTCGGTTATCTGGACCTTTTGGCCTAATTCGATAAAGAGGACAGCCAGACCGGTATCCTGGCAGATGGCAATCTCTTCGGAGGAGGCAATCTGGTTATTTTCTATAATCATATTTAAGACATATTTGCCTATAGGAGAAGTCTCTTTTTTTTGGGCCTGTTGAAGTAATTTCATAAGGTCATGATTTATATGATAA
>NMQN01000896.1 GCA_003575245.1 Candidatus Atribacteria bacterium 1244-E10-H5-B2
GCATCTCCTTTTTAAACCAGATTCTAATCCTATTTTTTGCCCCTGATGTCTTGGCTATCTTTAACCAATCTCTACTGGGGCCTCGGCTTGATTTGGAAGTTAATATCTCTACAATATCTCCGCTCTTCAATTTACAATCTAAAGGAACTATCTTTTTATTAACTTTAGCCCCTACACATCTATGACCTACGTCTGTATGAATAAGATAGGCGAAATCTATAGGCGTAGAACCTAAAGGTAATATCTTCACATCGCCTTTGGGAGTAAAAGTAAAAACTTCATCCTGGAAAAGACCTATTTTTAAGTTTTCCATAAATTCCTTGGGATCTTTCAAATCTTTCTGCCATTCTAATATCTGTCTTAACCAGGAAAGTCTCTCCTCTAATTTCTTATCCTTTTTTAAATCAACCTTCTCTTTATATTTCCAATGAGCAGCTATTCCATATTCAGCAGTTTTATGCATCTCCCAAGTACGAATTTGTATTTCTAAAGGTTCGCCTTTGGGAGTTACCACTGTAGTGTGTAAAGACTGATACATATTTGATTTAGGCATAGCAATATAGTCTTTAAATCTACCGGGCATGGGTTTCCAAATTGAATGTAATAATCCCAAAACCGCATAACAATCTCTGACAGAATTGCAAATTATTCTAATTGCAATTAAATCATATATCTGGAAAAAATCTTTTTCCCCCTTCTCCATCTTTTTATAGATGCTATAAATATTTTTAGGACGACCTTGAATTTCCGCCTTTATTTTTACCTTTTGTATCTCTTTTTTTATAACCTCTTTTATCGATTCTACATAACTTTCTCTTTCCAGACGATTTTTTGCAATTCTATTAACTACCCCTTTGTATTTCATTGGCTCTAAATAACGTAAGGAAAGATCTTCCAATTCCCACTGAATCCTGGAAATACCTAATCTATTGGCAATAGGAACATAAATTTCCAGTGTTTCTCGAGCTACTTTTACTCTCTTGTGAGGTGGTATATATTGTAGAGTCCTCATATTATTCAAGCGGTCTGCTAATTTTATCAAAATAACTCTTACGTCTTCTGCCATAGCCAAAAACATTTTACGAAAATTTTCGGCTTGCTGCTCTTCTCGTGTTTTAAAAGAAATTTTACTTAATTTCGTGACACCATTAACCAACATTGCTATTTCTTCGCCAAACTCTCCTTCAATAGTAGATAATGGAGTATCAGTATCCTCTAGTATGTCATGCAAAATCCCCGCTGCAATAGTAATTACGTCAAGCTCCAAATCAGCCAATATTTTAGCTACTTCTAAAAGATGTAAAGTATAAGGTGCTCCGGAATACCTCTTTTGTTCCCGGTGGGCTTTTGCAGAATATTTGTAGACTTTTTTCACTAAGCTCAAATCAGCTTGAGGAGCATATTGGGATATTCTTTTTAAGATATATCTTATTAAAGTGAATTGAGAAATAATTTACACCTTCTTTGATCGAAGTGTAGTTACCTGGTCAGTTAGTTAACTGGTTAGCTGGTTTATTAATTATCCAGTTTGCTGGTTAGCAAGTTTGCCAGTTAAAATACAGGTTAAAAGTTGCAGGTTTCGAGTTTCCGGAAAGCATATAGGGGCATATTGCATACTCCAAAAAACTGAAAACTCATAACCGACGACTGATTGGCTTTATCTAAAAACGAAAAACTATAAACAAAAAAACCAGTTTTCTATCTTGAATTTGTTTTCTTAACTAGCTAACTAAATACTAACGACTATTCACTATACACTAATTATACCGAACTAACGAAAAAATATCGTATCCCTTTAATTTTTCTCGAGGATCTAAAAATTCAAGTTCAATTATGAAGGAAGCACCTATAACTTTTCCTCCTAATTTTTCAATCAGTTTAAATACTGCAGCTGTGGTACCACCTGTAGCAAGAAGGTCATCAATAACCATAATCTTATCTCCGCTATCTACAGCGTCTTTATGCATTTCCAAAACACTTTCCCCATATTCTAATTCGTAAGATACCTTTTCCACCTCACTGGGTAGTTTTTCTGGCTTTCTAACAGGCAAAAATCCGATCCCTAATTGATAAGCTACTGGAGCACCTATGATAAAACCGCGAGCTTCTATTCCTACAATATAATCAATTTGGTATTTACTACAATGCTTAGTTATCTCATCAATACTGTATTTGAATGCTTTTTTATCTTTCAATAGAGTAGTAATGTCTTTGAATTGGATGCCTTTTACCGGAAAATCTGGAATGTTTCTAATTTTATCTTTTAAATCTATCAATTTTATCTGCCTCCTAAAAAATAGTTTTTATATCTTTTATATTTAATTGAACATTTTCCGTTCCATTCCACTTATTTAATTCGATATTAAAAGCTAAATCTACTACTTTGTTTTCAGAAAATATTTGTTTTCCTATTTTGCTTAATTTAAATCCTATCCCCTCTAATGTTTTATTCCCTTCCTTAATTTTTAGTTTTAGGTGCTCCCTCTTTTCACCAACCAGCCTCCAATCAGATATTATGTTTTTGTAACTACAAAAGACAGGTTGAGGGTTTCCAATCCCAAATGGCTCTAAAACATTAATATCTTTTACCAAGCCAAAATTAATATTGCTTAGTGGAATCTGGACGTCTACTTTTAATTCTGGACTTAAATCATCTTCCTTAATGAAATCTTGAGATATTTCATTTATCCTTAATTTAAACTCGGGAATTTTATTAGATTCTATAGTAATACCTGCGGCTAACTCATGACCACCAAAATTTATTAAAATATCCTGGCACAATTCCAAAACATTATATAGATGAAAGCCTTTAATGCTCCTTCCTGATCCTTTTGCTATTCCGTCTTTTTTGGAAATAACAATTGTAGGACGATTAAATTCATCTACTAATCTGGAAGCTATTATGCCGATTACTCCTTGATTCCAATTTTCCGATGCAAGAACCAATACTTTATTATCTTCTTCCTTTGCTTGTATAGAAGCAAACTCCCTGGCTTCTCTTAAAATATTATCTCCAATTTCCTGTCTATGTTTGTTTATTTCGCTTAATTTTCGAGATAAATGTTTAGCCTTATATTCAGAATCGGTTAGCAACAATTCTAAGGCTAATTTAGAATCACCTAACCTTCCTGCTGCATTTATTCGGGGAGCAAGAGCAAAATTAACTTCTTTAGTTCCTAAATTACCATAATTTACTCCACTCTCCATTATTAACGCTTTTAAACCTTCTTTCTTGGTTTGATTAAGTGTCTTTAATCCGTATTTAATTAAGATACGATTTTCATCGACAAAAGGAACGGAATCAGCAATCGACCCCAATGCAACATAATCAAGCAGACTCCATAAATCATCCTGGTTTTTTTTCAATTTTGAATATAAGGCTTGAGCCACTTTAAAACTTACACCCACTCCTGCTAATTCCTTAAAAGGATAATTTGTATCGCATTTGGGGTTTATTATTGCTATTGCAGAAGGAAGGTCTTTTTGGGGTTGATGATGATCGGTAATTATAACATCTATACCATAATTGCTTGCTTTCTTTATTTCAGAAATAGAACTAATTCCACAATCAACGGTAATGATTAATTTAATATTATTTTTAAAAGCAATATCTATAGCTTCTTCATTTAGTCCATATCCCTCTTGAAAGCGATTAGGTATATAGTAGTATAAATTATTGGTGAACTTTTTCAAAATCGAAAACAATAAGGCAACACTGGTTATTCCATCAACATCGTAATCTCCGTAGATTAATATTCTTTCATTATTCTTTACTGCTCTTAATATTTTGTCTACGGTTTTCTCCATATCTTGAAAGATATAAGGATCTCTCAAATCTTTAAGATCTGCCTTTAAGAATTTTCTAGCACTTAAAACTTCCTTCGTTCCTCTGTTTATTAGTAATTGAGCTAAAATCGGGGAGATATTTAATTCTTTGGACAACTCTGATTGTAACTTTTTATCTTCTTTTGATATGTGCCACTCTATTTTATTTGTGCTCCTTTCTCGTATATCGTATATCGTATATTGTTTATATTATAGCGGGTAGCGTTTAATGTTTAAATATTCGAAAAATAATAGTTAAAATAATACTTACTAAAATACATAATCCCAAAGGGAAGTAAAAGACAAAATTTTTTCTTTGAATTAAAATATCTCCTGGTAATCTCCCCAAAAAAGGCAACTGACCTACTAATAAAAATATACCTCCCAAGATAATCAACATTACCCCAAAAAACAGGAGAGTTTTTCCTAACAGATTAAATTCAGACATTTTATTTTTCCCTTTAACAAAATAATTACTTTTTGCCTTTTTTTCCGGTAATTCTAATACCTTTTTGATGTATCTTAAATATTTTATTCCACTCTAATAATAAAGGACTGGCAATAAAAATTGAAGAATAAGTGCCGGCAATCATTCCTATAAACAAGGCTAAAGCAAAATCAGAAAGTATATTCCCTCCCAAAAAATATAAGGCTAAAACAGGAATAATGGTAGTTAACGCTGTATTTATTGTTCTGGACAAAGATTGATTAATACTACGATTTATTAAATTTTCAAATGGTTCCCTGGTTTTAAACTTTATATTTTCTCTAAGTCTATCTAAAATTACTATTGTATTATTTAGAGAATATCCTATTATGGTTAAAACTGCTGCTATTATCGAAATGGTTATTTCTTTCTGCAATAAAGAAAAAATACCCAAAACAATTAAGCAGTCATGAGAAAGTGCTAATATTGAAATAATAGAAAACTTAAATTCAAATCTCATAGTAATATATAGAATGATTCCTATAAAAGCAAAGAGTAAGGCATAAAGAGCTAACTTTTTTAAATTTTCTCCAATAACCGGTCCCACTGTCTCTACGCGCAATATTTCTAAATCAGTTAAATTTTCTCTAAAAGCTGACAATATTTCCTTTCTTTGCTCTGAATTAATCTTTTCTGTCCGTATCACAAATTCATTACCTGATAAATTTTGAATAGTGCTTTGGCTTAAATTAAATTCACTTAAAACATTTCTAACTTCGGTAGTGGAAACTGACTTATCAAATCTTATTTGAAGTAAAGTCCCCCCGGCAAAATCGATCCCATAATTAAATCCTTGAAAAATAATTGAAATTAAGCCAACCAGAATGATAACTGCAGAGATAATATAGACTATTCTACTATTTTTAATAAAATCGAACTTCTTTTTTCCAATTAAATCCATTAAATATATCCTCCTTAATTATGTCTATAATAAAGCTTTAGAACTAAACTTAGCAGCTACTACTTCTAAAACAATCTTAGTTACCACAATTGCGGTAAACATGCTGGCTAAAATACCTATGCTCAAAGTAACCGCAAACCCTTTGATTGGTCCCGAGCCAAAATAAAATAAGGCAAGAGCTGCAATTAAAGTAGTAACATTGGCATCAAGTATAGTACGAAAAGCCTTATTGAAGCCCGCATCAATAGAAGCCCGAAAAGTTTTTTCCAATCTCAATTCTTCTTTTATTCTCTCAAAAATCAGGATATTAGCATCTACTGCCATACCAATGGTAAGAATCATTCCAGCTATTCCAGGTAAAGTTAAAGTAGCCTTTAAACCAGCCAAAGCTCCCACAATTATTATCATACATACGACCAAAGCAAAATCTGCTATTAACCCAAAACCCTTATAATAAATTAGCATAAATATTAATATCAGTATTAATCCTACTATCCCGGCTTTTATCCCCTTGGAGATGGAGTCTCTTCCTAAGGTTGGCCCAACTGACCTATTTTCCAAAATCTCCACCTTTACCGGAAGAGAGCCAGCCCGTAAAAGTATAGCTAAATGTTTTGCGCCCTCTATAGTAAATTTTCCGGTAATCTGGGCTTTTCCATCGAGAATTGGTTCCTGGACCACAGGAGCAGATATTTCCTTCCCGTCCAAAGTGATAGCTAAAACTTTCCCCACATTATTTTTAGTCGCTTCTCCGAATTCTTTGGCTCCAATTTTGTCAAATTCAATTAAAACAATAGATCGGCTAAATTGGTCAAAAGATGATTTAGCATTTATTAAATGGGCTCCGGTCAGCTGAGTTTCTCCTTCCTCGTTTTTAAATTCCAGGAGAGCAGTTTTACCAATTAAATCTACAGCTGCTTCCGGATCTTCCACACCAGGTAACTGAACTAAGATGCGAGTTGCGCCTTGTCTCTGAATTACCGGTTCTGAAACTCCTAATTGGTCAATACGGTTTCTTATTATTTCTAATACTCTGTTTACCGCATCGTTGTCCACTGGTGCATTAGGAGTATCTACACATTCTAAGATAACGTGAGAACCTCCTTGTAAATCTAGTCCCAAATTTATCTTCTCGTTTAGAGGAAATGATAAAATAATTGCAATAAAAATTACAACAAAGACGCTGGCTACCCTTAAGGTTTTAGTCCAATTCATATAAAAATCCTCTCTTTCTAATT
>NMQN01000540.1 GCA_003575245.1 Candidatus Atribacteria bacterium 1244-E10-H5-B2
TAAGCACCTTTAACCATTTCTAATGTTTTTACTCCATTAGTGGTTGAAAAGATAATTGTTTTATCTTTCACTGCTTCTCTCTTATATTCTCTTGGTGAATTACCTAAATCAAAATCCTCTATCTTTACTCCTTCTCTTTCTCCTCCTAATAATACCCTTTCTTTTTCAAATTGCTGCGCTTTTTTCTTAGCCTGATTAGGAGATAAAATGGGAATAAAACCGCGGCATCCGTTAGCTAAAGCAGTCACTATGGTACTGGAAGCCCTTAAAACATCAATTATTACTACTAACTTGCCTGCTAATTCAATATTTTTTATCTCTTCCGGAATAAATAAAGTTTCTAAATTATTCATTTGTTCTTTAATCTTCTCTCTAATTAAGCTCCGAATTTCTGTAATTTTAAGGCATTAGCCAACATTAAAGGAAGGATATCTACTGCCGAAAATCTTCCCAGGCCTCCCTTAACACATTCTTTTTCATTAAATTGTTCCGCTTCATCTACCCTGATATATTTAGAAAACAACATAAAGGGATTAGGGTGCCAGCTATGTCCCTTCATTAAAGCAGGTGTAGAATGGTCACCGGTAACCACCAGAACATCCGGTTTTAAGGCTAGCACCTCAGGAATATATTTATCTACTTCTTCAATTATTTCAACCTTCTTTTTAAAGTTTCCATCTTCTCCATAACTATCGGTCTTCTTTATATGAAGATAAAAGAAATCATATTTATGATAATTTTCCTTTAAAGTCTTAAATTCTTTCTCTATTGTTTCCCCTGCTTCCAATATTTCCATTCCCACTAACTTTGCCAACCCTTTATACATAGGGTAGGTTGCTATAGCTGCCGGTTTCAATTTAAATAACTCCTTCATGGTTGGCAGTCCAGGGTGTTTGGCAAATCCTCTCAATAATACTGTATTGACAGGGTGATGTTCTTTTAGTATTTCAGTTGCTTGCTTGATAAATTCATTTACTATTTCAACGGATTTTTTTGCTTTGGAATCTAAAGATTCAGCAAATTTAATTTTTTCTCCCACTTTTTGGGGATCGGCATCAGAAAGAGCGTCCTCTAATCCATCTCCTCTAAATACTACCACAAAGCGGTGTTCCATGCCCGGTCTAATTATTATTTCAGTTCCCCTTATTTGGCTAATTTTATCCTGCATTATCCGACAAATTTTCTCATTTAATTCGGTAGGAATCCTTCCTGCCCGCCGATCGGTAATAACTCCTGATTCATCCATAGTAGCGAAATTCCCCCGACAGGCTAAATCACGAGAAGTAAGTTCCATCCCTATGCCCAATGCTTCTAAAACACCTCTTCCAATCTGATATTTAATCGGGTCATAACCAAATAGAGAAAGATGAGCAGGTCCGCTCCCTGGTGTAATTCCACAAGATATTGGATCGGTTAACCCACAGGCAGATTTAGAAGCTAATCTATTCAGATTAGGAATAAAAGCCTTTTCCAATACTGTTTTATTATTCTCTGAAGGTAAATCACCAATCCCATCAGTAACCAAAAGAACAATCTTT
>NMQN01000521.1 GCA_003575245.1 Candidatus Atribacteria bacterium 1244-E10-H5-B2
AAAGAAGAAGATATTCCTAATGACCCCCAAAAATTGAAAAAACAAAAAATACTAAATATAAAAATACCGGCAAACCAAACAATAGATAGACTTTATCGCTTATTTTTAACTCTCTCAACGCAGTACTTAAATGATAAATATATAATTATAATTTTTATATGTTTTGTAATAATAAGTCTTATTCCCTATAAAATGAGTGCAGAAAGGATAGAAAAAGTATATAATTTAAAAAGGATTATTAATTCGTCATTGGCAATATTTATTGGAATAATATTAAAAATGATTTAGAGTTGTAAACATTTGTAAATAACGGAGGAAAAATGAAAAAAACAGAAGAAAAGGGTATCTCCGGGAGATTCTTATCCGACATATTACGTAAAAAGGGCTTAATCTCAGAAAAAGATGTAAATAGAATTATTAAGATCAAGAGAGATATAGGTAAAGACCTTCAAAATATAATCATCGAGCTTAATATCCTCAAAAAAGATGAGATGATGATTGCTTTAGCTGATGAAATTGGAGTAAAATATGTAAATTTAGATGATGTAAATATTGATCCAGTAATAGTAGTTTTAATTCCAGAGGAAATGGCCAGAAGGCATCAGCTTATTGCCATAGATAAAGATGAAAATAAATTAACTGTTGCCATGGCTAACCCCTTAGATGTGTTTGCTTATGATGAACTCAAAATAAGATTAGGATATAATATAGAAACGGTATTAACTTATGGTGAAGATATTAATAAAGCTTTGGATGAAGTATTTGGGGTGACTGATGAATGGGCTCAGGTAATTGGTAAAATTGAAAATATGCCAGTCACTGTATTGAAAGAAGAAGAAAAAGAAGCAGATATATCAGCCGTAACTGCGGGTGAGGAAGTTCCCATTATTACTATGATTAATCTGATAATTTTAAGAGCAGTTAAAGAGAAGGCCAGTGATATTCACATAGAACCATTTAGTGAGGAAACCCTTAAAGTTCGTTATCGAATAGATGGAATTTTACACGATGTAATGTCTTTACCCCGTCAACTTCGTTTAGCAGTTATTTCTCGAATTAAAATAATGTCAGATTTAGATATTGCAGAAAGAAGATTACCTCAAGATGGCAGGATTCAGGTTAATATTGGTGGAAGAAAGATAAATATCAGGGTATCAATTCTCCCTACAATTAATGGAGAGGGGGCAGTTTTAAGGATATTAGATCCAGTTAGCATCTTATTAGAATTAAATTCATTAGGGTTTTCCCAGGATTGCCTTCCTAAATTTAAATCTTTAATAAAAAAACCTAATGGTATAATCTTAGTAACTGGTCCCACAGGAAGTGGAAAATCTACTACTCTTTACACTACGTTAAATATTTTAAATTCAACAGAGAAAAAAATTATGACTATTGAAGATCCGGTAGAATATAAATTAAAGGGAATCAATCAGATTCAGGCTAAACCAAAAATTGGACTTACTTTTGCTGCTGGACTTAGAAGTTTCTTAAGACAAGATCCTGATATTATGTTAGTAGGAGAAATAAGAGATAAT
>NMQN01000802.1 GCA_003575245.1 Candidatus Atribacteria bacterium 1244-E10-H5-B2
GGGTAGAAAACTCTGAGCCTGAGAAACTACTTCCAGAGCTAAACCTAATTTTTGGGCAATTATAAAAGCGCAACTCTTACCAGGTAATCCGATAGAAATCTCAAATGTCGGCTTTAAGGTTTCTTCATCAAATTCAACACGGGCATTACATACTCCTTTGGTTAAATATGCATAGGTCTTTAAAGAATCATGATGAGTGGTTGCTATTACCCTTGATTTCTCTTTACTTAAGAAATCTAAAACTGCCATACCTAAAGCTGCTCCCTCTGTAGGATCTGTACCTGCACCTAGTTCATCAAGTAGTACAAGAGATTCAAAATCAGCCTCCCTTAAAATTTGAACTATATACTTCATATGAGAAGAAAAGGTACTCAAATTTTGCTCTATACTCTGTTCATCTCCTATGTCACAGAATATCTTTTTGAAAACAGAAACCTCGCTTCCCTCCGCAGCGGGAATGTGTAATCCACATTGAGCCATAAGAGTAAGTATGCCCACAGTTTTCAAAGTAACTGTCTTACCTCCTGTATTGGGACCGGTAATTACTAAAATATTAAAAGCTCTTCCCAAATTTATATTAATGGGAACGACAGGACCTTGTAACAAGGGATGTCTTGCCTGGATAAGATTAATAAACCCATCTTGGTTTAATTTTGGTTCTACTGCTTTTATTTTATCGGCTAATGCTGCTCGGGCATAAATAAAATCAATTTCACCCAGACTTAAAACACTATCATTAATCTCTTGTGTTCTTTCTCCAATAAGGGAGGTTATTTTTTGCAGAATTTTTAATATCTCTTGTTCTTCATCCTTAATTAATTGGCGGAGCAAATTATTTAACTCTACCACTACAAAAGGCTCAATAAATAAAGTAGCTCCGCTATCAGATTTATCGTGAACTATTCCGGGAAATTTTGCTTTTTTTTCTTGCTTTACAGGTATAACGTACCTATTTTGTCTTACAGTTATTAAAGGTTCTTGAATAATTGCGGCAAAACGGGAAGACCTGATAATGGTTTCTAATTTATTTTTCAAAGCTTGTTCTTTTTTTATTATATCTCTTCTGATCTTCCTTAACCCTAGGCTCGCTCGGTCTAAAACTACTCCATCTTCATCGATACATTGGATTATTTCTTTCTCTAATTCAGCAAAAGTTCGTATTTTTTCTGCTCTCTCTCTAATCAAAGGATACTTCTCTTTGGTTTTCAATAGGAACTTTTTAATCAAGCGAGAAGTTTTTAAAACTTTTAATATTTTTATAATTTTATTAGCATCAAGAATAGATCCCTTAACTGCAGATCTTTTTAATTCGCTACTAATGTCTTCTAATCTGGAAAAGGGAGGGGTTCCGTCGTAAGAAATAATTTCTCGCATTTCGGTAGTTTCTCTTTGAGTATTAAAAATTTGCGTCAAATCAATCTTAGGGGTTATATTTTCTACGATTAATTCACCAGTAGCAGTGGATATTTTTTCTTTTAATTGATTTTTAATTTTTGAAAATTCTAAAACTAAAAATGTATGCTCATCCAAAATG
>NMQN01000131.1 GCA_003575245.1 Candidatus Atribacteria bacterium 1244-E10-H5-B2
AAATAAGGAAAACATAATTGTTAAAGCACTACTTTATATATTATACGACAGGCATTTAAAAAATCCTTCTTTTCTAAAAAATTATTTTAGGTTACTTTCTGAGCCTTCCACCGGGATAGTTTAATAACCTCTTTTATTCAAGAATACTGCTTTTCTATGATCATAGGCAATAAATTTTTTATGTTTTCCTCTTTCTCCGGACCTTTCTCTTTCCTTGATAATTTTCTCGATAGATTTTAAAGCTAATAAATATTTTGATCGTTCGCTTTCGGTTAAACTTTCTTCTCTTTTTAACTCCCATATATAAAAAGCTTGAGTCTGTTTTAAAGTCTTTAGTTTTATGTTATTGAATCTTTTCATTTAATCGATATCACCTTCTTAATTGATAATTACCCTATCTTATATATTAGATAAACTACTCCTATCAGTATTGTTACAATAATAGCCCAGGCCTGTATTGGATCACTAAATTTTATCTTCATAATTGATTTCATCCCCTTATTATTCGATAATTCCTCAAAGCTCTTTATAGCCCTTTTTTAGCCCCCTGGTAAGGTTTCTCTGTATTTCGCTTATGAAGATGTGCATATATCCCTAAAATAGCCCCCGGATAGCCTAAATATCTATCCTGAATAGCTTAGATAGTAAAGTCCCAGGGTCCTCTTTATTATTAGAGATTCTCCGATTTCTCTATAAATTTATTTAATCTGATTTCTTCGGCTTTTTCTTTCTCCTGTATTTGTGCTAAAAGACCCTGATCAATATTCTTTAATATGCATTCCTTTATAATCTTTCTGAGTATATCCGGAGGCAATGAATCAAGTTCTACTACTCTATCAGAGCCAGTTTTCTCAATGAATTTCTTATAATTCGGATCTGACTTTTTAGCCCGGTCTGAGGGTAATTTATATTTTTCTATCTGTTCTTCTGTCAAAGCTATCCTACCGGGAATCTCAACGTCTACTCCGTGTCTTATAAGTCTCTTTTTTATAGAATTATAGATAGTTAATCCCGAAGGGTCATAATCCCCTACATAGTATAGAAAGCACTCTTTATCGCTTTGAGCCTTATATCTTAAAGAGGTCTCATAAATACAAGTCCGAGGATACTGCCCTCTCGCTATCTGTAAACCGACATCGTATCTATGAGTAATTATATTTATAACAGACCTCAGAGCGTCCTTTTCTGTCCAAATTTCTAAATATCTATCCTGATTTTGCCACATATCTTTACGATAAGAGTTCTTAACTGTATTCATAAAATCTTTAAAGTCGAGCCAGGAGCTTAGTTTATCGAATACTCTTGTCCGATCTGTGAATTTATCCTCTGGTAGTATCCCTTCGTCCCTGCCTATTACGCAAAGCCGGGACAGCTTTTTATAATATTTTTCCTTATTAGGGATAATCTGTTTAGCTACTAACTGATAATATATTTGCCTTAAAGTTAGAGCAAAGTCATAACTATCTAATATTTCTTGCACTTGTGCCAAAAACTCTAAAGATCGTTTTTGCATAATTCTATTTATCACCTTCC
>NMQN01000872.1 GCA_003575245.1 Candidatus Atribacteria bacterium 1244-E10-H5-B2
TAAGAATGCAGAGACTTACAAGAAACAAGTTTTTAAAATATTAAAACCGGAAAAAACCAAAGTAGTATTTAATAGTCATTGGCTGGGAAAGCTTGCTTTCTCGGAAGTTTTAAAATTATGTTCCAAATATACAGTTGCCCGCATGTTAGAGAGAGATGATTTTTCAAGCAGGTACAAAGAAGGTAAACCGATAAGTATCCATGAATTTATGTACCCTTTAATGCAAGGTTATGACTCTGTCGCTATTCAAGCAGACATTGAATTAGGAGGTACAGATCAGAAGTTTAATCTATTAGTGGGCAGAGATATTCAAAGGGAATACAATCAGGAACCGCAAGTTATTATCACCCTGCCTCTTCTTGAGGGAACAGATGGGGTAGAAAAAATGAGCAAAAGCTTGAACAATTATATTGGGATTAATGAACCTCCTCAAGAAATGTATGGCAAAGTTATGTCTGTCCCTGATAAGCTTATGACTAGATATTTTGAATTAGTAACCGATGTTTCTTTAGATGAAATCAATAAAATAAAAATAGGCTTAGAAAATAATAATTTACATCCTCGGGATGTGAAAAATAGATTAGCCAGAGAAATTGTTAAACTGTATCACGGACAGAGTGCCGCGATTATGGCAGAAGAAGAATTTGAAAAAGTATTTAAAAATAAACTTTATCCGGAAGAAATAAAAGAATTAGAGATAAAGAAAGATGTTTTAAAAGAAGGAAAAATTTGGCTTATTAAGCTTGTTGCCTTATCTGGTGTAGTAGATAGTAAAAGTGAAGCCCGTAGATTGGTTGAGCAGGGCGGAGTGAGAATTAATGGGGAAAAGGTAAGTGACCCCAGTCTTGACTTGACTGTCGAAGAAGGTATGATTTTAAAAATCGGAAGATTAAATTTTCTAAAATTAGTTATTAAATAGTATATAAGTATATAGTATAGTAAAGAGAAGGCGAATACAGAAGATGGGAAAGAGAAAAGAAAGTATACAAATAGCATATTAGGATAACTAGTCAATTAGTATTTAGTGAATAGTATTTAGTTGAAAGCAAAAAGACTATATAACCACTAGATTAGATGAGTAAAAAGTTTTTACAAAGAGTTTTACTTGCGACTAACGACTAATTTACTATCCGCTAAACGCTACCCGCTATACCATATACACTATACGCGATACTAATTTTTTCTGGCTCCTTTTTTCTATTTTCTTAACTAGCTAACCAGGTAACTAACCAACCAACTAACTAATCCTTAACGAGATACGATTCACGCGATACGATATACGAATCCCCCTTGCACTTCTTTCCCAATTATACTATAATTATAATTGCCAGAAGAAGCGATTCTATTCGAGTAAAAATATTTAAATTCTTCTTAAAAAATAACTAAAATAATTCTTGACAATACCTACCATCTTTGTTAGTATGGAATCTGTCACTTTACAAGACTGAGACTACTTTAGTTCTTTGAAAAATCTATAGTACCCAGCCAGATGTTCTTAATGTTTTATTAAGACCCCCTTTACCCAAAAGGGA
>NMQN01000441.1 GCA_003575245.1 Candidatus Atribacteria bacterium 1244-E10-H5-B2
CCCTGCCCCCTCTGAAAAAACGTTTATTTAAGGGGACAGGGGGACGGCAATCCGGAGAATTGGAATCGGAGCCGGATCACCGGATTAATTCGCTTACTCATTTTTTCTTTTTCTTCATCAAAAAATAAATTATTCCCGCCACCACAACTAAAACTCCAATAAGAAGATACCAATCCATTATTTAACCCTCCTTTCCCTTATATAGGTTTCTTGTTAGTCGCCTGCCCCATATCAATTATTGTTCTACCTTTTCCATCCTCATATATCGGGGCATAGACTATTTTCTTATTCCGGCCAGCTATGATATAAAAACCTTGTATCTGCTCTGAATATTCCCCTGTAAAGTGGTAAGTTTTAAGTGGGTAGCCGAACTTTTTAATTTCTTCGGTACTGACCTTTTTAAGCAATGTTTTCCTCCTTTTTAATCTCTTCATTACTTCTTTAATGTCTCCCCCGTCTTTTATTCTAATTGGTTTACTCCTGCAGACCGGACAGACTATCATAGTATCTCTACTCCGCCAGATTCGACCACATTTTAGACACTTATATTTCAGATACATCTTTACCTCCACCTGACCTTACAACCTAAATTCTTTGCGAAATAATCAATTACCCGGTAAATGAATTTCCTAATCATTCTTTACCTCCTTCCTTAACTTTCGCTTTTTAATAACCTCTATAACTTTTGTTATTATCAAATACTGTTTTATGATCATAGGCAATAGATTTTTTATGTTTTCCTTTTTCCCGGGAATCCTCTTTTTCATTAATAATTTTCTCGATAGATTTTAAAGCTAATAAATATTTAGATCGTTCGCTTTCTGTTAGACCTTCTTTTTTCAATTCCCATAAATAAAAAGCCTTTGTTTGTTCTAAACTTTTTAGTTTTACAGTATTGATTTTTTTCATTAACCGATTGCCCCCTTACTTATCTTATGCTTTCGTTTATATTCCCTATTGTATCTTTTAATCTTTTCCTTATTCTTTTCTATCCAAAGTTTTCTTCTGGCCAGGCAAGCCTTTTTATGCTCCTGGTAATATTTCAGGTTCCTTCTTTTAATCGCTTCTTTATTTTCCAGATACCATTTTGAAGCATTTTCTTTTAACTGCTCCCCGTGTTTCTCCCGATAATTCTTGAAGTAAATGCTCCGATCCCTTTTGTTATTTTTCTGATATTCTATATTCTTTATTAGCATTTTGACCCGGTTATGGTAATAATAATTTAGACCTTCCAGGCTCCGGCAGGCTTTACAGATACTAATCCGCCCGTCAAGGTTTCGCTTATCTACTGAAAATTTAGATATTAACTTTGTCTCCCCACATTTTAAGCAGGTCTTAAAACATTTCGTTCTCTCTTTTAACCTAAAATCTTTATAATAATCTGTTACCCATTTAGGAGTAGAAGAAACTTCCTTCAATTTTTTCACCTTCCTTAAAAATCATTATGCAATATGCTTAAAATACCCCTAAAAACGCCTTTTCTTTTTTCATCACTTTTTTATATTGAGTTCGGGTTCTGATTTGCTCTTGCA
>NMQN01000456.1 GCA_003575245.1 Candidatus Atribacteria bacterium 1244-E10-H5-B2
ATTATCAAAAAGTTCCATTAAAAATTACCTTAATCATATTTTATTTAATTTTATCATCTTTCCGAGTATTTTAGAAATCCTTTACCCGGTAGTCACTTATCCATCTTTTCAAACTCATCTTTTAATATACCCATTAAGATTACATCATAGTATTTTCCATCATAAAATTGACCTTTTCTTAACCTTCCCTCTTCCTTAAATTCGCATTTCTCATAACAGCGTACACCCCTTTGATTATAATCAAAGACTCGAAGATATATTTTATATAAATTCATCTGATTAAAAGCATGGTTAAGCAGAATTTTTATGGCATCTGTACCATAACCCTTGCCCCAATATTCTTTATTGCCAATCACAATTCCCAATTCTGCATTTCTATTCTTCCAATCAATTTTATGTAAACTAATCTGACCGATATAATCTCCCTCTTTGGTTTCCATAACCAGATTCTTCTCTGTATCATTATGACTCATCGCTCTTTCCAAAAACTTTTCCTCTTCCGCTCGAGAAACCGGATATAGAAAGGAAGATAAATACTTAGTAACCTCTCGGTCATTTACCCATTTCATTATCTCTTCCAGGTCTTTCTTCTCCACAGCCCTTAAATTTACTAATTTTCCTTTAAGCATAATCTTCCCTCCCTAAAATGAAAATTTTGTGCCAGGTACTTTTCATTCATTTTTAAAAAAATTAAAATTTATTTTCTATTATAGCAGGAATTTTAAATTATTTGTAGAAAGTATAAGAAGGAGGTATATTCAATGGTTAATAAATTAAAAGTCGCTTGCCTTCAAGTAAGTGCAAGAGAGTATGAGGATAGATACGAAAATAAAGAAAATATCTTAAGAATGATTGACAAGGCATCAGATGCACACCCTCAATTAATGGTCTTACCAGAGTGTGCCTATCCTGCTTATTACATTTCTCCGCTAATTGTGAAAAATTTTTTAGAATTCCAGAAATCGACTTTAGAACTAATTACCGAGGTTAAACAAAGGGCTAAACTGTATAAATGCTACATAGCTTTAGGGATAGTGGAAACTGACCTAATCGAAAATATTCTTTACAATTCTGCTTTACTTATCAATCCGGAAGGTCAGGAGATAAGCCGCTTCCGAAAATCTTACCTCTGGCATTTTGATTCTCACTGGTTCTGCGCCGGAGAACAATATCCGGTAATTGAGACCGAATTCGGGAAAATAGGGATGTTTATCTGTGCTGATGGGCGACTCCCTGAAATAGTCCGTTGTTTGAGTTTGCAAGGGGCGGACATTTTGCTTGACCTTACCAACTGGGTCACCTCGGGATTTGAGAAAGAAACCCTTACCAGCCCTCAGGTAGAATATATGATTCCTACACGAGCCCTGGAAAACCGAGTGTGGATAATTGCTGCTAATAAAGTGGGAATGGAGGCAAAGAGTATATTATATTGTGGGAAAAGCGCTGTCTTTGCACCTGATGGCCAAATAGCTAAAATTGCTTCTTCTTCCCAGGAAGAAATTCTCTTTTATGAAATTTCACTTGAGGGAGCTATGGATAAATCAATTGACCATCAAATAAATACAATCGATGACCGCAGACCAGAGTTATATTCTGAATTGATTCAGCCTACTGATAGTCTACCCATCTATTCTATTATGAAAAAAAAGACTGGTCTTAATAACCCAAATCCACTAACGGCAATAGTGCAAATAGAATTTGAAGATAATTTTAAAAAATATCTCCAAAAGATAGAATTCTTCATAAATAATTTATTGGAACAGGAAACCAATATTATTATCTTCCCGGAATGTCATTTTATCTTCCCCGAAAGTGGAGATAAGGTCATCAATAAAATCCAACAAATAATTAAAAACAGGAAAGTTCTCTGTGCTATTACTTTAACTGAAAAAGCGGATGAAGTTTATTATAAAACTACTTTTCTTATAGAATCAGGTAAGCTCCGAGGAAAATACAGAAAGACTCATTTAGAAAAAGAGGAAAAGAATCTTTTTTCTCCTGGAGATTTAGGACTTCCGGTATTTAAAACTTCTTACGGTTACATAGGAGTAATGATAGGTTATGAAGGAATTTTCCCTGAAATATCCCGTACCCTAACCCTTAAAGGCGCAGATTTAATTATCTGGCCCAGTAAATTTACCAATGACAGACAGATAAATATCTGTCGTAGCAGAGGGGCAGAAAATAAAATATTTATAGCTTGTTCTAATTCCATTTCTCATCAAAGCAATGGTCATAGCCTCTTAACTTCTCCTTCAGGACAAATATTAACCTCTTGTCTGGATAAAGCTGAACAAGCCAGCCTTTCTTCACTTAATCTTTTACTTTCTCGAAACAAAGACATTGTCCCCCATACCAATACAATCTTAAACAGAAAACCAGATACTTATAAAATTTTAACACAATAAATAAATGAAATATATTCTATTAATTTAAATCGACTAAGGGAGGTAAATTTTGAAAACAGAACTCATAATTAATTTAACAGCCGGTGGGGGGAAGCCCCGCACACACCTAAAAACAATTTTTAAATATTTAAAAGAAAATGGATTTAATTTTAAAGTCAGCTATACTTCACATCACGGTGATGCGATAGAACTTGCCCAAAAGGCTGCTGATAAAGGGATGGATCTTATCGTGTCAATTGGTGGAGATGGAACGGTAAACGAAATTGTAAATGGAATTATGAAATCAAAAAATGATCCACCTTTAGGGATAATCCCTTTAGGGTGGGCTAATGATTTTATTAAAAGCACAGACATTCCCTCTGATATAATTGGGGCGTGCAAAACTTTAATTAAAGGCAAAACCAAGAAAATAGATATAGGAGTAATTAATAACCAGACATATTTTTCTAACGTATGTGGGGTAGGATTTGATGCGGAAGTTGCCCATTTTGCCAATCAATTAAAAAACCGACACCCTAACTGGAATTCTCTTAATGCATTTGTTTATGTCTTTGCTACCGTAAAAAAACTTCTTTCTCCTTTTAACTACCATAATGTAAAGATAAAATTTGATGGACAAGAAATCCATTCTAAAATTCTATTTATTGCTATTAGTAATGGAAAAATTTATGGAGGCCGATTTAAAATCACCCCTGAAGCAATATTAGATGATGGATTATTTGAAATCTGCCTGGTAGAAGAAATGGGGAGATTTAAGTATCTTAGCATTATCCCCAAAGTCTTTAAAGGCACACACACAAGCATTAAGGGGATAAGCTTTTATAGAGCTAAAGAAGTAGTAATTGAATCTTCGGAAACCACTCTTGCCCAGGTAAGTGGTGAAGTGATTGAGGGCCAGAAAAAATTTACCATAACGCTTCTACCAAAAAGTTTAAAATTAATTGTCCCATAATTTAGTTAGTTGGTTAACTAGTTAATTGGTTAATTGGTTAGGAATAGAGCATAAGAAAATAAAGACAGGAGAATTTAAGTTAGTTGGCTATTTGGCTAACTAGTTTAGTATTAATTCTTCAATATACTTATTTCTCAACCAGGTAACCAGGTAACTAACTAACCAGTTAACTAAATTATAACCTCCCCTCATTTTTTCTCTTCTTCTCTTCATACATATTCTCGTCAGCTATTCGGATTAATTCATTCATCGACTGAGGATTAGCAGGATCATAATTAGAAAATCCTGTACTAAATCCTATTTTATAAGGTTTTTTTGAAATCTGATTTAACCGGGCTAATTCCTTGCTTAATCTCTTTCTAATTATAGGTATTTCGTTTAAAGAACTATCCAAGAAGATTACTAAAAATTCATCCCCTCCCATTCGAGTGATAATATCTACCTCCCTTAAGATAGATTTAAAAAGTTTTGCTACTTGGACCATAGTTCTATCCCCTTCCTCATGACCAAATTCATCATTGATATCTTTTAGATTATCTAAATCACTATAAGCTAACAATAAAGGAGATTTATCTCTTCTAGATAATTTTAATTGCCTTTGAAGAAGTTCTAAACCATACCCTCTATTATATGCTCCGGTAAGAGTGTTATAATGAGCTAAACTTTTTAGTTCCTCTTCCATCCTCTTTCTTTCTATAGCAGTAGCTATTTGATTAGAGACAAATTCCATAATTTCGATATCTTTCTCAGAATAGAGTTTAGAATTGGTGTAGCTTTGGACTGCCATAGCCCCGATGGTTTTATCTTCTACTTTTAAAGGGACACCTAACCAGATAGATTTCTCAGTGAAAGTACCAGCAACGTTTAATTCTCTTTGAGCAATCAACTTCTGTAGTTTCTTATAATCAATCAGTAATGGTTGAACAGTCCTTATGACATAGACAGTAAGAGAATTGGCCTCACTGAAATTGAAAATAGGGAAAACCTCATCTTTTTCATCTACAAAATAAGGAAAGTAAATCTCATCTTTTTGGTAATCTGCTAAGGCGATAAAAAAATTAGTGGTATCAATAATATTACCTAATTCTTTATGAATAGTTTTATAAAGCTGGCCAAGAGAGATAGGGGAATTGGCAGCTTTGGAGATATTGTAAAGAACTTGTTGTAGTTTCTCATTTTGTTTGCGTTCGGTAATATCCATAAAAATACCTTCCACTCCAGCAATATTCCCTTCTTTGTCATAATAGTAATGGCTGGAAGTGGAGACAGTAACCGGGGTGCCATCTCTTCTTTTTAGGGTTACTTCATAGTCCTTGATGCTTCCTTTTCTCTTTTTAAGTTCTTCTAAAAATATCTTTCTATCTTCAGGAATATAATAAAAATCTTTAGCCAAATTTTTCCCTATAATCTCTTTGGGGAAATTATATCCCAATAATTTAACTCCGGGGGGATTTACCATTATGACATTTCCTTTTCTATCTGCACGATAGTAGACTCCAGGCATATTTTCGAAGAGAGTACGGTATTTCTTCTCAGATTGTTTTATTGTTTCTTCGGCTTTCTTATAGTCAGTAATATCTCTGGTGATAAAAAGCAGCTGATTTCCTACAATATTTCCGGTGGTTTGAAAATCGCGCCAATTTCCATCTTTATTTTTAAAACGATATTCAATTCTCTTAGTGACAGGTAATTCTTTACCGGTTAAGAGTTTTTTTATCTTAGCATCGACATAATTTTTTAATATTGAAAATAATTTCTTTTTGTCATCGGGATGGATAAATTCAAAAGGAGATTTCCCGAGTAACTCTTCTGGCTCATATCCGCTAAAAAAATCTTTAATCGAAGGACTGATATAAGTAAATGTTGCTTGTAAATTAAAATTGTGTAAAGTAATCACATCACCGGTATTTTCAGTTATTAAACGGTACATTTCTTCAGATTTTGCTAATTTTTTCTCTGTCTGTTTTTGGCTGGTTTTTACATCTTCTAACTCAACAATCTTTTTACGCGAACTTATCAATTCATTTACAAGTTGTTTTTTAGTTTTTTCACTATCTTTCATATTATCCATCCTCCAAAAGTTAAAAAATAATTTTACTCTTCCCTTTAAATTATTACCTCAAATGGTTAAACTCTGCTTATATAGTTCTCGCCCGGCACCGACTATCAATCTTTTAAACTTTTCTGATATTTCTAATTTCACATCTCTATCCTCAAATTTTAATTTTCCCTATTATATTTTCCCTATTATATCTATACTCCATAATATTTTAAAATCCTTCTTTTTTCAAAAAAATAATCTAACAGATAACGCTATGGAGAGGAAAGTTAATTTACTAAGTTTAAAAGAGGTAATTGGAATCTATTATTGCAATTGTAGGGGTGTATTGCATACGCCCTTGCTTTAGTTAGATTTTTTCAGTTTTATCAATAATGGAAAATTTGCAAATAACAGCTCCCGCAATAACCAAACCACAGGCTATCCAGAGATTGACTTTAATTACCACCTGAAGATATAGGGAACTGATAATGATAGAAAGTAAGGGGGTAAAATAAGAAAGAGAGGCGACCAGAATAATATTGCCTTTCCGCATAGCCCTATCCCAGAAAGTATATGCTAAAAAGGTGGGGAAGACAGACATATATAAAAGCTCCACTACTACACGTGGCGTCCAGCAAGATTCTTCTGGGAACATAAATCTTACTGTAGTTAAGATTAATCCGGTAACCAGAAGAAAGATAGGAACAGCTCCTCCTTCGGCATGGCCAGCCCAGTGGCGAGTTAAAACAGAATAAAGCCCCCATGAAATGGCAGCCATAAAAGCTAATAAGTAAGGAAGATAATTTACTTGGAAATTTCCTTTGAATGCCTCCTAAGAAAACATTCCACTGTTTACTATAGCCAGGTAAAATCCAGCAAAGGCAATTATAATACCGGGGATTAAAGTTATTCGCCCCTTCTTATGTAAAATGGGAAGTGAAAAGACCAGAGTCAAGCCTGGCCAGAGATAATTAATAATACTTACTTCAATTACCTGTTCACGGCTAAAAGCTAATCCCACCGCCAAATAAAG
>NMQN01000130.1 GCA_003575245.1 Candidatus Atribacteria bacterium 1244-E10-H5-B2
TCTTTTTTTATGATAATATAATAAATCCAAAAAAACAAGCGCATGAAGACGGCAAAAACGGTTGAGATTGTTTTTAGAATTTTATTTATGCGCTTTAAAAAATAGGGAGAAGATTATCATGAAAAGAAAGATAATTAAGATTGATAAAGAACTATGTAATGGTTGCGGCTTATGTGTCGAGACCTGTCATGAAGGGGCTATCCAGATGGTAGATGGAAAAGCTCGGTTAGTGAGCGACCAGTACTGTGATGGCTTGGGAAATTGTCTGCCTGCTTGTCCGGCTGGAGCGATCGAAATTATTGAAAGAGAGGCCAACCCCTACGACCAAAAGGCAGTAGAGGAGAAGCACAAGAGTGAGCAGAAACAAGAACAGGAAATACCGGTCTGTGCCTGTGCAGGCGCGATGCCCCGAAACATTGCCCGGGAGAAAGCTGTTTCAAAACCACCACAAGACACTAAAGAAATAAACAATAATCTAAGCGACGTCCAACGGCAACCCTCTGAACTTCAAAATTGGCCGGTTCAGCTTAAATTAATAAATCCCGGGGTAGACTATCTAAACAATGCCAATATTTTAGTTATGGCTGATTGTGTGGCTTATGCCTACGGAAATGCCCATCAGGAATTTATAAAAGACCGTATTACTATTATCGGCTGTCCCAAATTGGATGATAACGAATATTATACTGAAAAGCTTACCGAAATCTTTCAGAGAAATAGTATCAAGAGTATTACAGTAGTTCGAATGGAGGTCCCCTGTTGTGGCGGCCTATTCCGAGCAGTAAAGACTGCTATGTTAAAGTCAGAGACTATTGTCCCTTATAAAGAGGTAGTTATAGGGATAAATGGTGAAGTTAAACAGTAAAGTATAATAAAAAAGAAAAAAAGTAAAAATTAAAGGAGGGTCTTGATATGACCGATAAAATGTTTTGCTACCAATGTCAGGAGACAGCAAAGGGGAGCGGGTGTACCGTTCGAGGTGTTTGTGGAAAAACAGATGATGTAGCCCGGTTACAAGATTTATTAATCTATCTACTAAAAGGAATTGCATTTTACAGTTCAAAGCTCAGGAAGCTGGGAGCAACTTCTGAGGAAGTAGATAAATTTCTCTTAGATGGTTTGTTTTCTACTATTACCAATGCAAATTTTGACCGAAGTGATTTTGTGGCCTGGATTAGAGAAGGGTTAAAACTAAAAAATGAAGCGAAAGAGATGTTAGAAAAAGCCGAAGGAGATATCGGAGATAAAGTTCCCAAGGCAGCAATCTGGCAAGCTGATACAGAAGAAGAATTTAAAGAGAAGGCCAAACAGGTAGGAGTTTTAAGTACTGAAAATGAAGATGTCAGATCTTTAAGAGAACTAATTATTTACGGAGCAAAAGGGGTAGCGGCCTATACTGTTCATGCTCAGAATTTAGGTTATGAAGATGAAAAGATAATTGAATTCATCGAAAAAGCCCTAACCGCTACCACTAATAATAGTCTCTCTGTTGATGATTTGGTCAGCTTGGTTTTAGAGTGTGGTAAAGAG
>NMQN01000159.1 GCA_003575245.1 Candidatus Atribacteria bacterium 1244-E10-H5-B2
CCCCCTCCACTTTCACGCACTGCTTTACCCTATTAAAAAAAAATAGCCGGAGCTGAAGGTCAAAAACCTTCAAAATTCCGGCTATCTTGTAGCTCCTATTTATTTAATTTTCAAATAAAATTATAATTGCAGGCAGGGGAGAATGAAGAAATCGAAGAAACCCCCTGCCCTCACGAAATTAAATAGTTAACGAAGGGGAGTGAACGCCTTAGGCAAACCCTCGCTAACTTTGTTTGAAACTTGCCTAAGGACACTTTAACTTATCACCTCTAAAATATATCTTTTCTAGCTCTTCTATTATATCAGGGAAGGCTACTTTTAGTCTATCAAAATTTAAAGTATTGGCCTTCCAGGTAGCAGCCATTATTAAAGATACAAATGAGAGTTCTCCTGCTGCTATTTCTTTTGACTTTTGATAATCGTAAAGACTCATTTATTCTGGAGCTTTAACCACTTCTGCGGTGATAACTTTGGTGCATAATGTTACCTCACCTGAAACTGTTTTAAATACAAACGTTGTTGTATAAGTTCCCGCCTTGCTGAATGTTGCTTTTAACTTTGTTATAACATCTTCCAAGAGGAATCCCTGGTTGGATCCAAATGGCGATTCTTCCTCTGTTGGTAGGGATATAATTATAGGAGCTTCAGAGTTAACATCTTCCCAATACCATAGTGATACTACTGCTCCAGCTGGCCCTGTCGTTGTAAAGTAAGCTAGCACATTTTTGCCCACATCATCATATGCCACTGTTTTTATTTCAAATCCTCTTACTTCATTTACTGTAAATAGTGGCATATCTGCTATTATCTCCATCGATTTTGGTTTTGTGACCGTGACTGCTATGGTATCAAACTTGCCCTCATATTTTACGAGAATACTAGCTATACCAACACTTTCTGCTGTAACCACACCATCACTATCGACCGTGGCAATCGTCTTATCATCTGTTAAAAATAGGCAATCTGTAAGAAGTATGGAATCTTCATACGCACGAACCTCATAGGTGGCAGTGACCGATTTGATAGCTTTAGTTTCTCTTACAATTAAGTCCATGGTCTTTGGATTGACTTCAATCCCAGTAAAATAAAGTCCAGGCTCATCTGGATCTGGTTCATCTGGATCTACTGGTGGAGTTGTGCCAAGACAGCCCACAAAGAGGAAAGCCATAGCAACTACCATTAGAATAATTAAAAGTTTCTTCATTTTTTTTCTCCTTAAAATCTTAATTTTTAAATAGCTCCTTAATCTCCTTGCTTACGAGAAAACTAATATTTCATAAACACCTCTCTACACCTCGACCTGGTGCAGTAAAGAACTATATTAAATGATACGTCATAAGAGGAGAAAAGTTTCGTTCATCCGCCTTTATATCCTATTATTAATTTATCTTCTTCTTGCCCAATTCCTTAAAAAAATAGCAATCCCGATAACAAGAATTATTATTGCTACTATTTTTATAAGACAATGTATATTTTTAATAAGCACCGTTATTCACTCCACTTGACTTTACAACCTCTAAGCAAGTTTA
>NMQN01000562.1 GCA_003575245.1 Candidatus Atribacteria bacterium 1244-E10-H5-B2
AAGTATTGCTCAAAACGTTGTACTAAAGGGTCTTAGCCCAGAGGAATATTTTAGAATAATAAAACCCCCGTTGCCTCACATAAAAATATAAAGGAAATGCATACGATGCCTCAAGTAGAAATGTACTCGAAACTACTTAGAGGTTTTGTACTTTTATCTAGCCCTTTTTCTACCTCTTGTTTTAGAGCATTTAATTTAAGCAGCCTATTTTGCAATTTAGTTATCTTTCTTTTCAGCTCTGCTGGATTTAGCATAGCATATTGATTTTTTAATTTCACCTTTATCTCCTCTTTAATATCAGGAGAGGCCAGAACTCTCCTGTAAGGAGTCTTGGCTTGGTCATATCTTTTGGTAACTTTACTCCCTATTCTTTCCTTTTTGATCAATTTTCTTACCGGTTGAAAGAAGTTAACATAGAGTCTAAGATAACCATACAGTTTATTTAGAATGCTAAGTTCTTTATCAGTATCATATCTGGCATAGCCTACCGCCCTTCTGATGACCGACCAGTTCTTCTGTTCCACAAAACAGGAATCATTCTTGCGGTAAGGTCTACTTCGGGTAAAGGTAATTTCGTGCTCTTCACAATAACGAATTAGATGGGCATTGATAAACTCAGCTCCATTATCTGAATCTATCCCTAAAATAGAAAATGGTAACCTTTCTTTTATATCCTTTATCCCAGCAAAGACCCATACCTGGGCCTTATTCTTTACTGCTACCATCTCCTCCCAGCCAGTAGAGATATCGGTAAAGTTTAAACTCTGGTTAAAATCTCCCCTGGTAGCCCCACCATCATGAGAGACTAGATCTACTTCAAAGAAGCCAGGTACTTTCTCATCCCAATCGGCAAAGGTTCTGATGGGGATACTCTTCTTTAGCAAGGTTCCTGGTCTGGTAGTAGATCTGCCTTTTATTCTGTATCTCTTCCTGGTATCAGATAAGAGTCTATCGATGGTGGCCGCACTTATCTTGAAAAGCTTTTCTCTTACCTTAATGTTTAGTTTAATTTCCCCCCATCTTTCTAATGCCGGGATGATCTCGGATAAGAAAGGAGCCAGTCTCTTGGAACAGATATAATCACAGATTATCCAGATCTCCTTTAAGGCTACCAGAACATTTTGATCATAGATTTTTTTCTTCTTCCTTTTGATTTTCCCCTTGTCCGCTATGTATTTTATTCTTTTACCGGCTATATTTAGATAGCCTAATACTTTTTCTTTTTTTACATTTAGAACTTGACAGGCATAACAGCGGTTATATTCGGTAAGTTGGATAAACCCATTTAAGATAACGCTCTTTTCTTTTTTGGATGATCTTTGATATCTATCTCTTAATTCTTTGGTTACGGCCTTTTTCTGCCTCATGGTTAACATTCCTTTTTACCTCCTCATATATTTAAAGAGATAATTTCCTATCTTTAAATATAGAGGAGATTAGGTTATAATTAAAATAATTTCATTTAGATTTTTATATGAGGCATCGATACTTTTTCGTTTAGGTTTTTGATGAGGCAATTCGTGGGCT
>NMQN01000549.1 GCA_003575245.1 Candidatus Atribacteria bacterium 1244-E10-H5-B2
GATGCTGAAGAGGAAGAGACGCCCGAAGGGATAAAATACAAATTTCCTTGGGATGATATAAAAAAAGAACTCACAACTTTCACCCGTGAATATTTCAACCAATACTTACAATAACGTAACTCGACAACCGAAAACTATCTTTTTGTCTTGCATTCCGTATCTTTCTTTGCATTTTGTATTTTATTTCTTTACTTGCACCAAGCAACTTGTATTTTATCTTATTGTTTTTGTTTTTACTATATACTATATACTCGATACTATATACTGTTTTTTGCACCTTGAAACTTGCAACTCGAAACTTTTCTTTTTATCTTGCACCTTGCATTTCGTATCTTGTATTTAAAAACTTGAAACTTGTAACTTGAAACTTGAAACCGGTCGACCGAAAGAAATTTTTCTCTTGTCTTGAAATATGTAACCCGTAACTTGCACCTTACACCTTGGACGACTGAAAGGAGTTCCCATGCCCAAATCTAAACATCTCGATACGCTTTTAGAACTAAAAGAAGACCCTTCCCTATCTCAGCGTTCTTTAGCCCACAAGCTAAACATCTCCCTGGGTTTGACTAACTCTATCTTGCAAAACTTGATTCGCCGGGGACTAATCAAAGCCCAAAAGATGACCGGTCGCAAAATTCTTTATCTCATCACTCCTGTGGGGATGGTTCAAGCAACCAACTTTATCTATGACCGGGTTCGGGAAACTCAGCACTACTATCAATATGCCAAAGATCTACTTACTACCCATTTTAACGACCTATACTCCAAAGGCAAGAGAAGGGTAGTAATCTACGGGACAGGCCAGCTGGCCGAGATAACCTATCTCTCTCTTCTGGACAGTCCTCTAAAATTACACTCCATTCTAACCGATGACCCCATATCTTCATCCTCATTCACGTCCTTCAAAAAGAAATTCCTGGGACACGAAATACTCACTCTATCCGAATTCGTTCAAAAAATATCTAAAACCCCTGCTTCCGAAAACTTAATCATACTTTCTACTATTAGTCGGGAGAAAGACGAGAAGGGGAAAGGTAAAACACAATCTTTGGAAACCGAAATAAAAAAATACAATGATTTATCTAAAAAAATTAAAATAATCAATCTTGAATCTATCCTAAAAAATTCCACTTAATTTCCTTCCGCTCAATGAAAATAACAAAGGTGGGGATGACGGGTTCGATTCATCGAACCCGTTCTATCTCTCCTTGTCATTCCCTCGCATGCGGGAATCCATCCAAACAAAGAGCAGACACAAGATCTGCCCCTACGAATTCTTCACTAACGACTAACTTATCTTGCTATATTAAAAATAACGTGTTAAAATAACCTTACTAAAATTTTAGGAACATAATATAATAATGAGGTAAAAATTACGATAAGATTAAAACCGCGAAGAATTACCAATAAGATTATGAACAGGCTTATAAAGGGAAATGATTTAATAGTACTTTTAGGAGCCATGCAGGTAGGCAAGACCAGTATAATGCATCTATTAATGAACAGGATCCTCCAAAGAGAAAAAATAAAAGAAATAGAGTCTTTTATTTTGATCTGGAAGATATGAATTTATTAGAGATAGTGAATCGTGGTGTTGAAGAATTCATCGCTTTCCTTACAGCAAGCGGAGCGGACTTAAAAGAAAGATGTTTCATTTTTCTTGATGAAATTCAATATATGGAAAATCCGAGCAACTTTCTAAAAATTCTGGTAGACCACCATAAGGAAATTAGCGTAGTAGTAAGCGGTTCATCATCCTTTTTCATAAGGAATAAATTTAAGGATTCATTAGCAGGTAGAAAAAGGATATTTAAAATTTATCCTCTTGACTTTAGTGAGTTTCTTGAATTTAAAGATAGAAAAAACCTAGCAGGTTTTTTAACTGCCGGTGATTGGGAAAAAGCCCGTTTCTTTGAAAGCAATTATATAAGATATTATGAAGAATATGTTATCTTTGGAGGCCTCCCCAGGATTTCCCTCCTTCCGACTAAAGAAGAAAAAGTTGAATATCTAAAAGATGTAGTCAATTCATATATTAAAAAAGATATTAAGGATCTTTTCCGCATAGACAATCCTTATGCCTTTAATAGAGTTATTAAATTCCTTGCCTTACAACAGGTAACTCCCTAAACTTTGCTAATCTTACTACTATTTGCGGAATATCTCGTCATACCTTTGAGCGCTATCTATTTATTTTAGAAAGCTCATTTATTTTAAAATTAATAAATCCTTTTTACTCCAATAAGATAAAAGAAGTTGCCAAAATGCCTAAACTATATTTTATGGATACTGGGGTTAGAAACATAATTGTAAATGATCTAAATCCCTTAGAAGGAAGAAGAGATTCCAGTAGTTTGGTGGAGAATTCCGTATTTTTAATGTTTCTCACCATGAATGCCCTTCTTGAGGAAATATACTACTGGAGAACAAAAGCCGGTGCTGAAATGGATTTTATTTTAAAGGGCGAAGGTGAAAACCTGCGGGGTTATGAAGTGAAATATCGACCCTTCAAAAAAGCAAAAATTACCAGAAGTACCAGATCTTTTATAAATGAGTATTCACCAGCAATAACCTATATATGTACCAGGAATTTTTATCAGGATAAATTAGATATGGATTTAATAGGTTTTAGTGGTTTAAATGATAAATCTAGGCTTGTATTTCAGCCCGCATTCTTTCTTTCCCGTAATTTTCCCGCACTATAACTATCCGCTATTCCTATACGCCTACCCACACTTATTTCTTTCATCTTGTATTTTACATTTATTCTTTGCATTTCCTTCACTCGATACTGTTTTTATCTTGACGATTACCTTAATGTATGATAATATTGTAATACAAAGGAGGTGCTTTAAAATGCCCAGACATACTGTATATTTATCAGATTCTGATGATAAGTTTTTACAAGAACTAAAGAACAAACATGGTTCCATCTCTAAAGTTATTCATATTTCTTTGAATAAACTAAGAGCCGAACAATTAAAAAAATATTATCTCCAGAAATCAGAAATTTATCCTGAACTTCGTAAAGCACAAGCAAAGGTTATGAAAAGACAAGAGGAGGAAGAGCAATTATGAGTCTCCCCTATCGCGGTGAAGTCTTCTGGGGTCCCGGCAAAAAGAAAATTCGCCCTCTTCTTGTTGTGTCAAACGATCAAGGAAATCGTTACAGCAATGATGTTGTGGTAATCCCGGGTACTACTCAAAAAATAGATATAGTTTATCCGGTAGAAGTTTTGGTAACAGAGGGTCTTTCTAAACCTACAAAATTTCAAGCAGACTCTATTTTTACTATTGAAAAAGAAGAACTCGGTGAAAAAATTACTGAACTTTCTCCTGATATTATGGCTGAAGTTAATACAACCCTTCAAATTGAACTTAATTTAGAATAATTCGATCACCTCTTATATGTCTCCAAACAAAGGGCAGACACAAGGTCTACCCCTACAACTTCTTCAATATAGTCCAGCCAACGAATTGACAGGCGGGACGCCTGTCCTACGAGGTGGATGGTTTTCCGGTTTTTGATTTTGTATTTTCCTTGCATTTTCCCGACTGAATTGACCGGCAGACTGGCCGACTGATAGACCGGGAGACTATTCTTACCTGCGCTTATAGCTCATATCTTATCTTCCTCGCTTATCACTCATTACTCATCACTATATTTATAGCCCGCACCTAACCGCAAAACGCTGCACGCCATTTCTTTTCTTTTCCTTCACTCGATGCTCTATATACTGTTTTATTGGCAAATTAACCAAAAAACTGATAAAATAATGAAAAATAATGCAATGATAAATGATAAAGAGAACGGTTGTCCCCTGTATTAATATTGTCAATAGAAAAAATGAGGTCTACAGATGCCGGGTAAATTAAAGGTAAATATGATTAAAAGAATTGCGAATAAATATTTCAGCTACAAATTCATTTTGTTTCTAAAAAAGTTAGGATTAATTTTACAACGTTTTCTTGATCTTGTTTTGTCTCCAGCTACTATACTATTTGCGTATATATTTCGCTACTTTCGTAAAAATTCATTGAAAAATTTTCCGCTATCCAAAAAAATATTCCTGAGTATAGGCGTTTTACCAATAATAGATCACTATTATGAACCATTATTTAATCCAAAACACTTACGATATTCACTTAGGAAAGAAAGATTTCTCCCCGGGATTGATTTTAACGATACCGAACAATTAGAAATATTGAGAAAATTTAGCTACAATGATGAATTGCTAAAGTTCCCTGTTAATAAAACTAATAACGGTCGAGAATATAGGTACAACTGTGGGAGTTTTGAATCTGGGGATGCAGAGTATTTATATAATATGATAAGATCATTTAAACCAAAGAGAATTATCGAAATAGGAAGTGGTAATTCAACATTGATGGCAAGAAACGCGATAAACAAAAACGTTTCGGAATCATCTGGTCAATATTATTGCGAGCATGTTTGTATTGAACCTTATGAACAACCTTGGCTTGAAGAAATTGGTGTAAAAGTAATAAGAGAAAAAGTTGAAGATGTCGGTCTCGATATTTTTAAGGCGCTTAATGAGAATGATATTTTATTTATAGATTCCTCACACATTATTCGTCCTCAAGGAGATGTTTTATTTGAGTATTTGGAAATATTGCCATCCTTGAACAAAGGGGTAATTATCCATATGCATGATATTTTTTCACCTAAAGACTACCTTGATGAATGGGTAATTGATGAAGCGCTACTTTGGAATGAACAATACTTGCTTGAAGCATTTCTAACATATAATAAAACTTTTAGAATCATCGGTGCGACAAATTATCTTTCTCATAAATACAATGAACTATTTTCTTCGAAATGTCCTATTTATAAGATCCAAAACGGTCGAGAACCTGGTTCTTTTTATATAGTGAAAAACTAATCCTGAGCTAATTTTATAGACATAAAGAGTAAAAGTTTTTCAGAACTTTAAAATGGTATATAGTAAAGAGATGATAAGATAGGAATCAGAAATCAAAAGATTGGGTAGCGTATAGGAAGATACAAGTTACAAGTTGGAACTTTACAGATAGGAAATAGAAAAGTGATTAATGGGGCTTATTTTTACTGAAAATCGTAAACTATGAATTGTATTTGTTGCTAACGACTAATTCATCCTTGACAAAATACATAATAAAATGCAGGCTATACTATAGTAAATATCATATAAAAATCATATTCTGAACATAAAAAATAAAGCAGCGTTATTCGCCTTGGCCTTGAATTTTATTAAAAGAAAAATATTACCTCACATTTGCAGTTTCCTTAATTATAAAGAAACTATAGTTATCTACGGTGCAAGACAGGTAGGGAAAACCACAATAACGAAGATACTCATTAATGAGCTGAAAACCATTAACAGCATCCCCGAGGAAGCTGTATTCTATTTTGATTTAGAAGACCTGGAGATGTTGGAATTATGCAATCAGGGCGTTGATCGTTTAATTAGATATATAGATGCAAGAACTTCGTTACTGGAGAAGCGGTGGTTTTAATTTATTGGCAAATCCACCAAAAAACTGATAAAATAAAACTGATAATAAAAAAAATAAAAAAATATCTATATTACAAAATATTAGGAGAATTACCATTGTCAAAGTTAAATATTAATCTAAAAAAATTTACCTGGGATTATCCGGATAAAAATTTTTCTGAAGAAGATTTTTTATATTCTCATGAATTTATGTCCCGAGTTTTGAAATATGGAGATATCAAAAATTGGGCTTGGGTTATAAGTAAATTAGGTAGAAAAGGGATGATAAATTTTATCAAACACTATGGATAAAAATTTGATGATAGAACATTTAATTGGTAGAGGACTTATTATGGATTTAGGGATACTCTCTCGAGAACAGAACGAGGTATTGGAAAGACTAAAAAAATCGGTTCTTTCTAATAAGTTATTCCGTAATTTATTTTATCTGGCAGGCAAAACAGGGCTTGCCTTAATATTAGCTCATAGAAAATCTGATGTTTTTGATTTTTTCTCTAAAGAGAAATTTTCTACTGAGAAATTATTAGGAATAATAATAAAATCATTCGGAGAAGATAAAGTAATTGCCATTATTCAGCGAGGAACTAAAAAAGACTTTATTGACTTATGGACAATAATGAAAGAAAAAAATACTCTTTAGAAGATATCTTTATTTTTTGTAAGACAAAATATAGGAAAACCTTTTCTGAATCTATAGCACTAAAAGCTCTAACCTATTTTAAGGATGCTGAAGAAGAAAAAATTATCGAAGGTCTAAAATCAAATTTCCCTTGGGAAAATATAAAAAAATACTTAATAGAAAATTGTAGAAAATATTTCAAACAAAACTTTTAATTTGCCTTTAAATCTTAATTTTTTTCTATCTAAAAACGAACAACCATCTTTTTCTTTTCTCCACTCGATACTATATACTGTTTCCCCTTTATCACTTATCACTCACTACTCATTACTGCATTTGCATCCCGACTGGAGGATTGGAATACTGGAAGACCGGCAGACTGAATTGATTAGCAGATTAAATACACTTGCAGTTCTCACCCACATATAATATAATTTACCTAAGTTCATATCCTGAACATATAATCTCATCCACCTTAATGGGGGGAGGACTAAAAGGGAGGGGGGGTGAGACTTTTTCTGTTGTTGCGAAGGAGTGAAACGACTGAAGCAATCTTAATCCTTGTATCTCGTCTATCTTGAGGGGAGAGCTTAGGGTGAGGGTAAGGTAGGGTACGATTCATCGCCCGCGTTTTTATCTGTCAAACTGGCAATCCGGATACCTGGCTAACTGGGCAACTAATTCTGATCGACAGACCGGAAGACCAATGGATTGGAGGATTAACAAAATGAAAGTAAGAAGTACAGAGACGAGATATTTAAAACTTCTTCAAACCTCGATGTATGGTTTCGTATTCTTAAAAAACATAATATTGACATATTACTTTAATAGCTAAAGATTGGAGTAAATGGTATCATAATAACAACCTTTTGAGAAAAATTTATCTTAAATTTTGTGATTTAATTTCTCCTTTTGATTCAGGAGCCTGGAGAAATGATTTTATCGTTGCAAATTCTAACTGTACAGTAGAGTTACTGCGAGAAAAATACGGTGTAGAAGATCGCGTTATTTATCCACCGGTATCTGTTAATTTTCCCATTATTCCTTATAAAAAGAGAGAATACGGATTTGTCTGTATCGGCCGAATAGTTCCTAAAAAAAGAATAGATACCATAATAGAGATTTTGGAGAAAGTTCGTCAAAAAGGGCATGATGTCCACCTTCATGTTATTGGTGGAATAGTCGATAATCGTTATGGACAAAGTTTGGAGGAGCTTTCTCAAAAACATCGAGAGTGGGTGTTTCTATGAAGGCTGATTAGGTGGACAAAATAAAAACGAGATTATTGTAAGCCATTGTTTGGGTATCAGTGGTCGCAAAAATGAGCCATTCGGTATCGCTGTAGCAGAGATGGTCAAGGCGGGCTGTATTGTCTTTGTACCAAATGGAGGGAGACAAGCAGAAATAGTCGATTATCCCAAATTAATTTATGAAAATATTGAAGATGGGGTGCAAAAAATTGAGACCGTTCTTAAAAATGAAAAATTACAAAATAATCTGCGAGAACATTTGTCTTTAGTTTCCCAAAAATTTTCAGTGGAAAATTTTCAAAAAAGTATTAAAGAGATTGTTTCAAATTTTCTTAAAGGAAAAATATGGTCAAAATAAATAATTTAGATAAAAAACAATATAAAATTGCGATCATTGCCCCAACCCCTTTTTACTATCATGTTCCGCTTTACCAGCAATTGACAAATTCGCCAGAAATTGACTTGACTGTTTTTTATTGCTCTAAAGAAACACTCAGGGGTAGAGAAGTCGAAAAGTCGTATCAGGCGAAGGGGAAAATAGTTAATGAAGCAGAACTATTGGATGGTTATAATTATAAATTTCTCAAAAACTATTCACTATTTCCATCTTACTTGCGTTGGCCTTTTGGATTGATTAATTTCGGTATTTGGGAAGAGATAAAAAATGGTAAATTCGATGCTGTTACTCTTCAATCCTGGGCGAATTTAACTTGGTGGTTAGCTTTTTCCGCCTGCTTGAAATTTAATACTCCGATTCTTTTTATGACCGACTCAAATATTTTATCAGTATCGTTAAAATCAAAATGGAGAAGAAAATTAAAAGAAATTTTACTTGGCAGATTTATTTTTAAACGAGTAGCTGGTTTTATAACTTCTGGAACAACTAATGAACAATTTTATAAAGCCTACGGAGTGCCAGAAGAAAAAATGATAAGATTGTACTTTTCTTGTGGTTACGAAGGAGTTTTGGCAAAGGCAAACAAATTAAAACCTCAGAGAGAAAATCTCAGAGCTTCCTTTGGAATTAAAGAAAAAGATTTTGTTTTATTATATGTCGGGCGCTTATCAGAAGAGAAACTTCTTTTTACTCTCTTAGATGCTTATTATCAAGTCAATTACCAAAATAAGAAACTTTTTCTTGTTGGCGATGGACCATTGCGTTCTCGGCTTGAAAAATACGCCGAGAAATTAAATTTAAAAGAAATTTACTTTATGGGGTTTCTACCTCGAGAGAAGGTATTCAAATTTTATACAATTGCCGATGTCTTTATTTTACCTTCCGGTGACGAAACTTGGGGTATTGTCGTTAATGAAGCAATGTGTTTTGGTCTTCCAATCATTACTTCAAACAGAGTTGGCTCGGCTGTAGATTTGGTAAAGGATGGATATAATGGTTTCATATTTCCATCTGGCGACGATGGAAAATTAACTGATTATATAGAAAAACTTATTCGCTTATCAACAAAGGAACGTTTACTTTTTGGTCAAAGGTCGATTGATATAATCATCGAATGGATAAAAAAAATAGATCAGGCTCAACAAATGCTTAAAATGTTAGAGTCATTAAGAATATAGATTATGAACAAAATCAATTTTCTTAAAAAAATTTCTTATTATCCTTTCATTATTCGAATAATTAGATTTTTTCATTTACAACCAATTTTGAGAAAGTGGTATTATCATTTTTCGCATTCAAAAGACGGTATTTTAAAACTCGAGATTAGTGGAATAAAGACGCGATTTTATGTCTATACGCCAGAAGAATTACGTTTGCTAGAATCGATAGGAGAAGAAAGGATTTTAGAATTATTGATTCTCGATCTGCAACCCAGCGATGTTGTTTATGACATCGGTGGCAATATCGGATTTTATACTATTTTTTTGGCAAAAAAGATTAGCAACCAAGGGGAAGTGTTCGTTTTTGAACCCGAAAAAGAAAGTTATATTCATCTTCAAAATAATATAAAATTAAATAATCTAACCAATGTTTGTGCATTTCAAAAAGCTGTAGGTGATAGAAGCGGTGAAGCCAAACTTTATTTAGGCCAAACAACTGGAAATTTTAGCTTGGTAAAGACTTATGAAAAAGAAACCGGCTGTCAAATAGTGGAAATTGTAAATGGCGATCAATTTGTAAAAGAAAAAAATCTTCCCATTCCAAAAGTAGTTAAAATTGATGTTGAAGGATACGAATATTCTGTACTTCAAGGTTTGCGTCAGACCCTGTCTCATCTAGACTGCGAAATAATTTGTTGCGAAGTTCATCCCCATCTTTTGCCACCGGATGTCAATGGAGAGAAGATTTTAGAACTAATAACATCCCTTGGTTTTCGACAATTTGATACCTACAAAAGGGTAAATGATTATCATATCATTGCATATAAAAATAAAAAACTTAAGGTTCTGGTTTCTGCCTATAGTTGTCTTTCTGAGAGTGGTGTAAAATCTATTGGCGGCGAGGCGATCTTAGGTTGGAATATTGTTAAACAGCTTTCCTGTTTTCATCAGGTTTATGTTTTTACTCATACAGATAATTGCCTTAGTATTGAGAATGCATTACAAAAAGAATCGCTTCCTAATGCTAAATTTTATTATTTAAATCTACATCGTTTTTTAAATTTTTTGCAAAAATTTCAAGGAGGTATCCAACTATATACCTATCTATGGCAAATAAGGGCTTATTTTTTCGCTCGAAAGTTGCATCAAAAATTCCATTTCAATATTTTTCACCATGTTACTTATGCCAATGATTGGATGGCTTCTTTCATTGGTGCGCTTTTGAAAATTCTCTATGTCCGAGGACCTGGTGGAGGTGCCCACCGAGTGCCCAAAAGCTTTTTATCAGAATTCTCTTCTTCTGATCGTCTGTCTCAATATTTACGGTCGATTGGTCAATGGTTTTTTAGACGCGATCCATTTTTTATTCTTGGTCAAAAAAGAGCTAAGGCAATTTTAATTTGTAATCGAGAATCATTGGAGAAAATACCAAAAAAATGGCAAAATAAAACTTATCTATTTCCTGTTAATGGTATATCGACAGAAGATTTGGATTTACTTTCATTAAAAGAAAAATCTAATGATAAATTCAGAATTCTTTCTGCCGGAAAACTACTTAAAATTAAGGGTTTTTCTTTATCAATAAAGGCATTTAAAATATTCTCAGATAAAGTTTCGGATACCGAATTTACTATTATTGGTGATGGTACAGAATTTTCTCATTTACAAAGTCTTGTTTCCAAATTAAAAATTCAAAAGAAAGTTCAATTTAAAAAATGGATACCGCGGGAAGAATTTTTAAAAAAACTGACCGATTGTGATGTATTTTTGTTTCTCAGTTTACGAGATGGTGGGGGACAAGTTATAGTTGAAGCGATGGCTGCTGGAAAACCAGTGATTTGTCTTGATATCGCTGGCCCTGGTTTTCATATTTCAAATGAGTGGGGAATAAAAATTAAACCCTATTCCCCGGAGCAGGCCATACAGGATATAGCAAATGCGTTGGAACGCCTTTATAAAGACAGAAAATTACGCTACCAAATGGGAAGGGCAGCACGTAAGCGTGCCGAGGAGGTATATCATTGGGACCGGTTGGGTGATAATTTCTTAAAAATCTATCAAGAGGTTCTCAAGTTATGAAGTATGTTTCTAATCAAACATCAAAAAAATATTTAGTAATAAGTTTATTTCTCTGGCTCATGCTCTGGGGCGGCTATAATACCGGCATTGGGCGATTAATTGCACCAGGTTTCCCAAACGGGGCTCTCGATCTATTTCATGGGCTCCGCGCCTTTTTACCGCCCGTGGCTGCCTATCTGGCCATTATTATGCTACTGACTCGACATTCTCTTTCTTTACAGTTTTTCAAAGGCTCTTTAGGTTTATTGGTGTTTTATGCAATATTTGGTATTTTTTCGTCTATTTTCTTATCACTTGAGCCACTTATAGCCCTCTATTGGGCTATCCAGTATGTTTCTGTTCTCATTGTGCTCTGGTCAATCTTTTCAACGCCTAATCCTTCAGCTGTTTTTTCTCGCCTGATTATCATTAATTGGATTATCGCTGCTATTATTACAGTTGGCTTATTTGCCTTTCTGGTCTTTAAGACGGGTATAAACCCATTGGCAACCTTTGGTGATTTTCTGGCTGGTGGGAGACCTTACGAAGGCATAGGTGGTATCGGGGCTGGAGTTGAGACATTAGGAATGCCTGGGACACGCCCTACAGGTCTTGGGAGATACGCTGGCGTGGCAGCGCTTGGAGCTTTGGCCATGCTCTGGAGGGGAAAAAAATGGGGGGAAAAAACTATCCTGCTTTTATTATTTTTCTTTTTCTTGTTCATTCTTGTTTTTTCAAGGGGCCGCGCAAATATTCTGGCCTTTGTTGCAGGAGCAATTGTAATCCTCAGGTTACATAAAGGAAGAAAGATATTTTTCGTTTCGGTAATCTTTATTATGTTTTTACTTTTATTACTTGGTCTTACTGGCTTTTACCAGGCCTTCTGGACCTATTTAATAGAGAAAATGCCCTTTGTTTTTACTTTAAGTGGTCGAACCACCGGTGTCTGGCCGGAAGGCTGGAGGCTCTTTCTGAGTTCGCCGTTGTTAGGCTACGGGTTTCATGCTGATAGAATCTTTTTAGAAGGCCAGCATATGCACAATGCCTTGCTCCATGCGTTCACTCAAGCTGGCATAATAGGTGGTATACTTTTTGTAGCTGCCCTTATAAGTGTCTGGATTTCAATAATGCACATCTACCGAGGTCCAAAGGAAAGGCATTTCAGCCTGCTACTTGAAATACCCGCTCTGGTTGCGTTTTTTACAGTTCTCTCTATTACTGAATCGACCTTTGCATTTTACGGTGCTGTCTGGCTTTTTTCAGCACCGCTTTTTGCTTACATACAGTGCCAAAAACGGCTAAGGAAGGGGGTTATGTGATGAGAGTTATCATTCATACGATGTATTTTTTGCCGGATTTTGGAAGCGCACCCATCTTGATGAGCGAATTAGTTTCATATCTTGCACAAAAAGGGCACGATGTGTCTGTTATAACAACACTTCCAATACAACAGAATGAAATAAAGTATAAAAAACGTATCTATTTAGAAGAGAGAAGAGATGGCTTTTTTATAAAAAGATTCTGGACTAACTCAGGTAATCGTCCATTGGCAAGGCTTCTTGCATGGAATTTTTATATCTTTTGGACTGTGTTAAATATTGCGAGGATTCAGAAAGGAGACATTTTATTTTTACGTTTGCCACCCTTACAACTGGGGTTTACTGGCGTAATAGCAAAAAGGTTAAAAGGTACAAAAATTATAGTAAATGTCCAGGATATATATCCTGATCTGGTAATAGAGTCAGGGAACTTAAAAAATCCTTTTATCATCAAAATAGCGAAGCACTTTGAAAAGTGGGTATATAGAAACTCCGATATTTTAGTTGTGATTAGTGAAGGTTTCAAGAAAAATTTAGAAGCAGGATAGTTTTTTCCC
>NMQN01000129.1 GCA_003575245.1 Candidatus Atribacteria bacterium 1244-E10-H5-B2
GCGATAAAGAAAAAGGGGGTAAGCGGGGGGTTTTAGGGGGGACGGCGAAGGGGGAAAAGGAATACCCGACCCGTACTCCTGATTGGAATTATAAGAGATATCTCCTCTATGGCAAAAGTTAATGAATAAGTCTCTTATGTTCCAATGCTTGATAGATCGCTGGGGGAATCAGGGGAACCTAACGGGATTAATACAGAATTGTAGTGATAGATCGCTGGGGAAGATTACCGGGAATAGTGAAAAATATCAAAAGGATAGATCAGAAACTAAATTATCCTGATCGGAATTATAGTGGAGGATCCCTATGGGAACCATAAAGAGAATAGGGTTTAACACAATAGGTCTTCTGTTAAAACCAAAAAGATTAGAAAAAGACTTGACAGTTTTAACGAATAAGAGATAATATAAGAAAAAAGTAAGGAAGGGGGTTATAAAAATGAATTATGTCCAACCGATAAGGGATAGAAAAAGAATTAGTGCGATTAAGGGGAATCTAAAGAAGAGGGATCCACGGGATTTTTTATTATTTACCCTGGGAATAAATACCGGTCTCCGGATATCTGATATTTTAAAATTAAAGGTTGAAGATGTAAAGGACCATACCGGAGAAATAAAAGAAATTTTGGATTTGAAGGAACAAAAGACCAAGAGACAGAGATTTATTTATATCAATGATGAGGTGAAGAACGCTTTGGAATATTTTTTCGATAAGACAAGATTGTATGATAGGGACCGATATTTATTTGTTTCGGAAGTAACCAAAGAGAATAAGCCAATTAGCAGAGTTCGTGCCTGGCAATTAATACAATCGTGGTGTCAAGAAGTTGGAATTAAAGGTAGAGTTGGAACCCATACACTTAGAAAAACCGCAGGGTATCATATGAGAATGTCCGGAGTTGCGCTAGAGTTAATTCAAGAGGTTTTAGGACATAAATCTATCTTGATGACAAAAAGATATTTAGGGATCACTGATGACGAGGTAGCGAAGGTTTTAAAGAATTTTAATTTATAGGGAAAATACCGGGATAGATATTTTTCAGGAATGGGCTTCTGAGGGATTTGTGCATATTGTACAAGTTCACAAGCAATAAATTAGGTACAATCATAAGCGGACCTATTTAGACCCCCCTTAAAAACGATTTATGAGCATCTTATTTTGGCATAAATAAATAAAACATAGAGAATAGGACCTAAAAAAGTTATATGGGGGTTGGATTAGAGGATTTAGGAGGTAATCATGGAAAAAAAAGAAGAGGTAGAGAAGGAAGAAATACAATTTAAAAAGTACAAGATATGTTTTTATCTTAAGGTCCCTAAAAATCAACCTGAAGAAGTAGTAAAAAGTATAGAAGAAGAGCTTTACAAGATGTATGAAGAAAATGGAATTAAAGTTTCATATGTTAGGGTAGCCATATAGAGGATTTGAAATGACAAGAATAGCAGTTGTAGACGCAGGAGATTACCGAAGGTTTAGATATTTAGGGACAAGAAGATTAAAAAGGGTATGGATAAATTACGGAAAAGAA
>NMQN01000128.1 GCA_003575245.1 Candidatus Atribacteria bacterium 1244-E10-H5-B2
CAAGCGTTCACTCCCTCTTCTTTTAAAATTTTTAGGGCTTCCTCTTTGTTTTCAGGAGAAATATATTTAAACTGATTCATTATTCCTCTCCCCCTCATTTTGGTTAGTTGGTTAATTAGTTTTTTCTCCGTGTGCACATTCTTCAATCGCTTTTACTATTTGAATATACCCAGTACAACGACAGATATTGCCTCTCATATAATCTCTAATCTCATCTTCGGTGGGATTGGGATTTTCTTTTAATAATGCCGTGGCAGTCAATATCATACTCGGGGTACAAAAACCACACTGCACTGCCGCATTCTTTAAAAATGCTATTTGCATAGGGTGCAGCTCATTCCCCTTTGCCAGCCCTTCGATGGTGGTAATTTCTTTACCATCGACAGTTACCGCTAAGGTGAGGCAAGATAAAACCGGTTCACCGTTTATTAAAACGGTGCAAGCACCGCATTCACCGATACCACAGCCGTATTTGCTGCCGGTTAGAAACAAATCATTTCTTATAATATTAATTAAAAGGTCATTTGGTTTTACAGAAAGCCTTCTTTTTTGGTTATTAATAATGAATTCTATCTCTAATTTTTTCATTTTTTTAATTCACCTCCGGCTCTTCCCCAGGCAATCTTAACCGTATCTTCCACCATTACCCGAGTTATATCAGTTCTATATTCAACAGATGAGCGGATATCATCAATCGGTTTAATCTCTTCTGATGCTTTTTTAGTTATTTTATCTATTAGTGAAGTGTTTACTGTTTGTCCTTTTAAAAGGCCTTCAGCTTCCTTTGCCCGAATTGCTTTTAAAGCAACCGAACCAAGTACTATCCTGCAATCTTTGCAGATATTGTCTTCTCTTTCAAGGTAAACAGCCAGATTAATCTTGGCAATATCTGCTTTTACTCTACCCTTTTTAGAGAAAGCGCTTCCAGTACCTTTTTTTATTTCAGGGATATTTACCTGGGTGATTAGTTCATCAGCCACTATAACTGTTTTACCCAATCCGATTATAAAATCTTCTACTAAAACTGTACGCTCTCCCCTTTTGCTAACCAATTTAACTTCTGCACCATAAGCAATCAAAGGAGGAACGGTATCAGCAGCGGGCGAAGCATTGCAAATATTCCCCGCTATTGTCCCCATATTTCTTACGGCAATTGCAGCCATCGATTTAATTCCTTCGCATAAGGCAGGATATCTTTCCTTAACTTTTCCTATTCTCTCAATGTGGGATAAAGGAACGGCTGCCCCTATCTTTAATCCGTCAGATGTATCAATAAAATTAAGTTCGGGGATATTTTTTATGTTTATCAGATAATCAGTTTTTAAATCGATGGTCTTCATTTTAACCAACAGGTCAGTGCCTCCAGCCAGTATTCTGGCACTTTTATCCTTATATTTTTTCAGTAAACTTAAAGCTTCGTTCAAGGTTTTAGGAGCTAAATATTCAAATTCCTGGGCTAAAATTTTGGTATTGGTCTGCAATTCTATCCCCTCCTTTCTACATCTTTTGCTTCTTTTTCTCTTTG
>NMQN01000782.1 GCA_003575245.1 Candidatus Atribacteria bacterium 1244-E10-H5-B2
GGAGAGGCTAATCAATTATTAATTGCTCCTTCCGCCCCAGAAGGGGTGACGGATATTGTATTAGGAGGTTCTCAACTTGCTCTTCAGGTCCATGAGTCCTGTGGGCATCCTGTAGAATTGGATAGGGTATTAGGGAAAGAGATTAGCTATGCCGGAGGAAGTTTTCTGAGTTTGGATAAATTAAATAATTTTACCTATGGAAGCCCAAAGGTGACTATAGTAGCGGATGCAACTGTTCCGGGAGGGTTAGGTACTTTTGGTTATGATGACGAAGGTGTCCCCGCCTCCAAAAGTTTTCTGGTAAATAAAGGAAAATTTGTGGGCTATATAATGTCCAGAGAAGATGCCTTTAAATTAGGACTACCGAGTAATGGTGCCGGTCGTGCAGAAAATTGGAACAGGATACCTCTGGTCAGGATGACCAATATCAACTTATTACCGGGAAATTTAGAGCTGGATGAGCTTATAGGAGATATAAAGGAAGGTTTATATTTAGATTATAATAAGAGTTGGAGTATAGATGATAAAAGGATAAACTTCCAATTTGGTACGGAGATTGCCCGGGAAATAAAGAATGGAAAATTAGGAAAAATTTATAAAAACGCAGTCTACCAAGGAATAACTCCGGAGTTTTGGAAATCTTGTGACGGGATAAGTTCTGAAAAATATTGGCATGTCTGGGGAGTACCAAATTGTGGCAAAGGACAGCCGGGTCAAGCGATGCATGTTGGTCACGGCACTTCACATGCGAGATTCAGAAAAGTAAAGGTAGGTGCTTCCAAATGACAGATATGAATTCAAGGAAAGAACTTGTTAATAAGGTAAAAAGTTTTCTTAAAAATTACGATTTTGAAATAATTGCCTCAGAGGGCAAAAGTGAGCTTACCAGATTTGCGGAATCTTACATCCACCAAAATGTGGCAGAAACCAATCTAAATTTAACTGTAAAGGTAATAAATGAAGATAGAATTGGTGCAGTAGAAATGAACAGTATTGATGACCAGACTATATCAAAAAATATAGAAAAGGCAATTGAAGTAACTAAAATTACCCCTAAATTAGATTATCATTATCAATTATTAAAGCTCCAGTCATACAAAATAAAAAGCAAATATTCCGAACGGACGGCTAACTTTACCCCTTTAAATCGAGCCCAACTGGTAAAACAACTAATAAAAGAAATAAACAAAAAAGGGTATGAGGCGGCGGGAGCCTTTAAAACAGAAGAATCTACTCTTCTGGTGGCTAATTCAGAAGGAGTCTTTGCCTTTGATCGGGAAACAATGGTAGATTTCAATTGTGTCATCACTCGAGATAACTCTACTGCCCACGCCTCGTTTATAGATAGTGATATTAATAATTTTAATATAAATAAAATCACCGATGAATTATTAGAGACTGCTTTTAAAAATGTAGAACAGATAGAGATTGAACCGGGGGTCTATACGGTTATTCTTTCTCCGGAAGCAGTTGCGGAAATCTTAAACTATGCCGGCTATACTGCCTTTAATGGTAAAATGATTAT
>NMQN01000384.1 GCA_003575245.1 Candidatus Atribacteria bacterium 1244-E10-H5-B2
TACCGATTTATTCTCCGGAGGTTTTAAATATGAATGTTTTATCAGATAATTTGAAAAGATGTATTTTATTTAAGGATATAAAGTATGAAGATCTTTCTAATTTTTTAAATATGTCTAATTATACCATAAAAAAATATCCCGAAGGAAATGTTGTGGTTATTGAAGGCAGTAAGTGCGAAGAATTGGGAATTTTGCTGGAAGGTCTATTGGAGGTGCAAACCTTCTATCCGTCCGGTAAATTGTTGACCTTTTCCCAATTAAGGCCAGTAGAAATCTTCGGAGAAGCCATCCTCTTTTCTAAAGTAAATAAATTTCCGGTTACTATCGGGGCAATTAAAGATTCAAAGATTATGTTTATAAAGAAAGGGGATTTAATCAGCTGCCTAACTAATTGCCATAAGTTTATGGTGAACTTTTTAGAACTACTTTCTAATAAATTATTAATCTTGAATAAGAAGGTTAAGATGCTCTCCCTGGAAAGTATCAGAAAAAAGATTGAAAATTTTCTGATGGAAGAATATAAGAAACAAGGAAGCAATATTATAAAAGTATCCCTCTCCAGAAAAGAGATGGCCGAACATATGGGAATTCAGCGGCCTTCCCTGTCAAGAGAGCTAATTAAAATGAGAGATGCAGGAATTATTGATTTTAATAGAGAGGTCATTATAATTAAGGATATGGCATCTTTGAGTAAATTTTAGCCATTTAAATATAAAGATTTTTAAAAAGAATAGGTTAAACCGATACTAATCATTCCTTTGGGCTTCTGTTGAACTCCCTCAGAAACATTTGAACTAAAGAGGGTGTCCTCTTTGCCAAAATAAATTGCGGTACTAAGATTAAGACTTAGATTATTGCTCAATTGATTACGATATCCGGGTATAATAATTATACTTCCATCATTTAGGCTGGAAATGGCCATTAAATTAATTTGAGAAAATTCATCAATTCCGTAATTTACCATACCCAAAATTAATCCTATATTTTCATTCAAATTGTTGGTGACATTTCCGGCAAAAAGAGGACCCAAGATAGTGGACAGAATACTTTTTTTTATAGATAAATATTCCAACTGAAAGTATATGCTATTTCCCGCTTCGAAAAAATAACTATAATCACCACCGATTAGAATAGCTAAATCACCATCATCATTATCTTTAAAATAATATCCCAGGGCTCCATATACTCCTAATGGTCCTAAATCTCCTTTTGTAGTAAAACCTATTCTCTGACTGGCCGGGATAATGGTTCCCATAAAATCTATTTCTGGTTCCCGGACATAATTTAGGGTAAGGTCATATCCTTCAATCATAGTTCTACCTCTCAAGCCCCATTTAATATCCTGGCTACCCTTAGGAAAAGCAGCTACTAATGATACGCTTGAATTCCAATTCAGGGGGACATAAACCTCTATCGCATCCTGATATTTGGCGCCGGTCTCTTCGTCCATTACCATCGACCCTAAAGTAAAATCAACCGGATTGAGCATCGAACCGAAAGACCAGGATATCGGTTGAGAGG
>NMQN01000708.1 GCA_003575245.1 Candidatus Atribacteria bacterium 1244-E10-H5-B2
AAGGACTCGCCTTTTTAGAAATAAATTTTATAGCATATTTAAAACTCCAGAATGTCTCTGGATACTCAGGGTAAACAAGAAGTATTTTCATATTATTAGCCTTCCCTTTTATTTTATATCTTCAAGAAGAAAAACTCATCTAACAAAATAATTTTTATTGTTAACTTATATTATCCCTTAGTGCCTCCTGCTGTCAAACCCTTAATTAAAAACTTCTGAAATATTAAAGCTAATACAATGGGGGGTAAAGAAGCAATAAATCCTGAGGCAGCTATTTGATCAAAGGCGTGGATATATTGACTTCCTAAAGCAGCAATATATACTGGTATAGTCATAGAATTGGTGGTTTTAGTAAAAACCAGGGCTAAGACAAACTCATCCCAGGCTAAGAGAAAAGTAAAAATTCCCGTAGCCACCAAACCAGGTGCCGAGAGGGGAAGAACTATCTTTATTAATGCCTGAGTCCTGGTACATCCGTCAATTCTCGCTGCTTCTTCCAACTCAGTAGGGATAGTAAGAAAAAATCCTCTCATAATCCAGATAACAAACCCCAGAATAAAAGTAACATAAAGTATAATCAGGTTTATTTTAGTATCATAGAAATGAAAGTTACTGTTAGCATTTATCAGATAGTAATCAAAGGTACGAATAATGACAAAAAATGGGATAACTAAGGCTACAGTAGGTATCATACGAATAGAAATTAAAGACATAACGATATTATTTTTAAAAGGAAACTTTAATCTAGCCAAAGCATAAGCCGCCAGAGTTCCAAAAATCAAACAAATAATAGTTACACTGCCAGAGATAATAAGACTGTTACGAAGAGAAGCCATGAACCTCTGGCCAATATGACTACTCATATCAAACATAGCCTGAAAATTCTTTAAAGTCGGATTCTCAGGAAACCAACTGGTAGTACGGTCTGAAATTAATTCCTTATAAGGGAAAAGCCCGGAAATAAACAGCCAGGTAAAGGGGGCAAGAGTCCAGACAACAATAAGAACAACCAATGCATATAATATTATTCGAGAAATATACTTTTTTATCCTAGCTTTTCTGATTCCCATTTATTAAGCCTCCTCCGAATATAGTACTCTTACATAAATAAGGGCTATACCTAAGATAAATAAACCCACCAAGAACGAGAGGGCAGAACCTTTACCAAAGTATAGAAATTTCATTCCGGTTTCAAAGGTATATACACCTACCACCCTAATAGAGTATTGCATTAAAATATAAATAATATCAAAAACTCGGAATAATTCCATAGTTCTTAAAACCAGGACCACTAGTAATACCGGACGAAGCAGAGGTAAAGTTATGTTCCAGAATTGAGACCAGCTGCTTGCTCCGTCAATCCCGGCTGCCTCATACAAACTGTCCGGGAAAGTCTGCAGGGCAGCTAAAACTAACAAAGTAACCAGGGGGGTAACCTTCCAGGTATCTGCCAGGATAATCATATTAAGAGCGGTACTTGCTCCTATCCATTCCATAAAATTGCCAATAAGGGGGATG
>NMQN01000127.1 GCA_003575245.1 Candidatus Atribacteria bacterium 1244-E10-H5-B2
ATTACCGGGAAGAGGGATAATTGAAAGATGAAATGCCTAATCATTGCCGCTGGAGAGGGGAGCAGACTGGCCAACAGGGGTGACTCCAAGCCCCTCGTCCCCCTTTTGGAAATCCCTCTTATCGAACGAGTAATATTAACTGCTAAGGGTGCGGGTTTATCTGATTTTTATGTGGTAACGGGATATAACGGAGAAAAGCTGAGAAACCACCTCGATACATTTAGCCAGGACAAAGACTTAAAGATAAACCATCTTATAAATAACCAATGGAAAAAGGAGAATGGGCTCTCGGTCCTTAAGGCAAAAGGGGAAATAGAGGAGAATTTTATCCTGCTGATGAGTGATCACATCTTTGACGTGTCTATACTGACCGAATTGCTGCAGGAGAAGATTACTGATAAAGAAGTTATACTGGCGGTAGATTATGACTTGGAGAATAAAACTGTCGATGTTGACGATGTTACCAAAGTTTTAGTCGATGGTAATAACAGGATTGTAAATATAGGAAAGAAAATCAAAAAATATAATGCTTATGATACCGGAATCTTTATCTGCTCTCCAGCACTATTTGAGGCCTTAGAAAAAGGTTCAGCTCGTGGTGAAACCTCTCTTTCGGCAGGAATAAAGATATTGGCTAAAAAGAAGAAGGCAAGGATCTTTGACATTAAGGGGAGCTACTGGATTGATGTGGATGATGAAAAGGCCTTTAGGAAGGCAGAAAATATTCTTTTGGCTAATCTAAAAAAAACTTCTGATGGCTCGGTATCCAGGCACTTAAATCGTCCTATCTCTACTTTAATTTCTAAATATCTCCTAAAGAAACGTATTACCCCCAACCAGATTTCCTTCTTTGCTTTCGTCCTTTCTACGATTGGTGCCCTTTTTTTCTTTTTAGGGGGATATGTTAATCTACTAACCGGTGGGATATTGGCCCAATTATCCTCCATTATTGATGGTTGTGATGGGGAGATTGCCCGATTAAAGTTTCAAACATCAGAGTTTGGAGGTTGGAGAGACAGCAAAGACTTTCGACTCTGTTCAAGCCCGCTATCATCTTTTAGACTGAGATAAGCGGGCTTGTCCTTTTAATAATACTATATATAAGATTTAGAAGTTTGTCAACTTTATCGTTCTAAAATATTCCTCTGGTCATTTTTAGATAAAGTAGCAATCGATTTCATCTACTTTTATAAAACATTACTATCCGTCTTATATTTTCTGCATTCATTATAAAGGCAATTATAAATAGGATCAAAACAGGCTGATTTATTAAGGTCCCCAGAAATATTATAAACATTCGGACATCACGACCTATTCTAAAATAGTGCTTTTCCGGGCCAAGTTTTTTCTTCATTAAGCCATCATATTTATCAGCAGTATAACTGTTCATAAAGGAACCGATAAGGGCCAAAAACCCGATAAATAGATATAGGAAATTTTCTTTGGGAAAATATGCATAATAAGTTAGACCAAACAAAAGAAAGGCATCGGCATAACGGTCCAAGACAGCATCATACC
>NMQN01000370.1 GCA_003575245.1 Candidatus Atribacteria bacterium 1244-E10-H5-B2
CTATAATAGTGTATAGAATTAAGTCTTTTCCGCTTACCCATTTATTTAATTTTCCAGAATAAATAAACTTGAGAGTAGGAGGTATTTTGAGCCAGACTTCACCAAGGACCATAACAGCTGCCAAATCGGTACTGCCCACCCCGATGGCAAAGGCACCTAATGCCCCGGAAGTGTCAGTATGAGAATCTGCGCCCACTACCACATCTCCAGGTAATACCAGTCCTTTTTCTGGCAGGAGGGCATGTTCTACCCCCATCTTTCCTATTTCAAAATAATTCTCTATTTCATATTCCTGGGCAAATTCTCTTAACAATTTACACTGCTCAGCAGATTTAATATCTTTATTAGGAGCAAAATGATCTGGTATTAGACCAACTCTTTTTTTGTTAAATACCTCTTTCGCTCCACTTTCTTTAAAATATTTTATAGCTATCGGAGCAGTAATATCATTGGCAAAGGCAAAGTCCACCCGAGCTCTAATTATATCTCCTATCTTAAGATTATCTGTATCTGTATGAGCTGAGAGTATCTTCTCAACAATTGTTTTTCCCATTGCTTTATCCTTATCTAACGAAATTTAAGATTTATAATTACAGCATTTAAACTGACAGTTTCCGCAGTTATTATCCTCTTCAGAAGAGATAATCATTTCTTTCCCTACCCCGATTATCCAGGATAACGCTTTTTGGGGTAACATCATGTAACCTTTGGTTAGTCTTACTCCGATATTATCAGCAGGAATACTTTTAAAGATGATTTCTTGTTGAGACACTTCCCAACCACCATAACCGGGAGAAAAATGCCTACTCGTTTTAAAGCCCTGTTCTTTTACTTCTTGATGGGCTAATTTTCTAACTTCCCGACTAAAATCCTCGACTGCTACAGTCCCTACTGCATCTAAAGCTAATGCCCGAGGATATTCTCCTTGAGAGAACAATTCAGAAACTTTCTTTTCTAAAAAATCCCCTATGGTAACCACTCCTACAAGCAAATGACTTGCCCCCTTTAATTGGTTAATTATAAATTTAGAAAATCTAAAAACAAGCTCATTCTCTAAATTAATCCTCCCCTTTGATGTAAAGCTAATAATTTTAATTAAGGAATAAACCCCTCGGGGTTTAAAAAGACTATAACCTCGATTAATTTCCTCTTCGGTAATCTGTAAAATATTTCGATTGGGCTTTTTAACCTTTTTTTTGCTATATCCCTGGTATCGTAATACTTCCTCTCTGTCTATATTTAATTTAATATCTTTTATTATCTTCATGTCTCTCATCTTTTAATTTAATTGTATGGGAATTCCTTTTTCACCTAAGCCCTAATTCGTATCTCGTATCTAGTATCTCGTATCTCGCAAAGAAAATAGAAGACAGAACACAGTATTTAGAATTACTTTAAGTTATGAGAGTATATTTTGGTTGTATTTTCTTCTGACTTCTGAATTCTTAAACAATAATTATTGTTTTTCGCTTTTCTCTCTAAGTTTTTAGCAGTATAATAATAACTGACGACTGCAAACTTTCCACATGCAACTCTAATCTTGAATTTTGTATTTTCCTTACACTTATTGCCCGCACCTATACGCTAAACGCTGTACGCTCCACGCTAGGTTATATTCACTAACGACTAATTTAACAAACGACAGACTAAATTCATATCTCGTAAAGGGAATATATGAATTCCGGCTACTTCTTTAAATTTACGTATTTTACTAATAAGTTCTCGGGATATCTTTACTCCCTCCTCTACATCCTTCCCCCTCATTCTCTCTTTTACTTCGGGAGGAACAAAGATACCTGGCAAATTTTTATTTAAATATTCAACCATCTTATAACTTTTTAAGGGCATAATCCCGATAATTTTTGGTATATTGATATGAGTGGTAAGTTTTAAAAATTTTTCCAGTAGCCCTATATCATAAATGGGTTGGGTTTGAATAAAGTTAGCCCCGGCCGATACTTTTTCCTCAAACCGTTTTATCTCCTTTGTTAAATCTTGGGCAGTAGGATTAACCGCTATCCCGATAAAAAAATCTGTTATATCTTTAAGCTCATTCCCACCGTACTCATATCCATTATTTAACTTGTTTACCATTCTTACTAATCCTATAGAATCTACATCAAAAACACCAGTCGCCATAATATAATCACCCACCTCGGGAGGGTCTCCCGTTAAAGCCAGAATATTCCTTACCCCCAAAGCAGATGCACCTAAAAGCTCGGCCTGTAAACCCAATAAATTTCTATCTCGGCAGGTTATATGAAAAATTGCTTCTAACCCTATTTTTTCCTGAATAATATGAGAAAGGGCAATGGGGCTCATTCTTAATTTAGCCAGAGGACAATCGGTAACATTTACCGCATCTACAATTTTTCTAAAATTGGCACTATTTACTTCTGTTAAAATTTTATCTAAATTTAAAGTTTTGGGAGGATCTAACTCCACTGTTATTACAAACTTATTCGCTGCTAATTTTTCTCTTAAATTCATTGATTTTATATCTACCTTTCTTTGCTTTAGCTAAAATTACAATCTCCATTTTTACAAAGGAACAGAGTGCCGTCCCCTGTTCCTTCGGTTAAAATAATAATTTTCCTTCTCGAAAAGCCTTAAGATATTGCCCGCAAAATTCATCTTTACCCAATAAAAGGTTGGTTGCTTTAATTAAGGCCATTATCTTCTGATCAGTGGAATCTAATATTACCGCATCAAGACCACAAGCCACTGCCAAAACCATAAAACTTTGATTAATCAATCTTCTTTCCGGCAGCCCGTAGGAAATATTACTTAACCCTATAATTGTTTTAACCTCAGGATGTGAATCCTTAATTCTTTCTAAAGTCTCCAGAACAGTATTGGAATTTTGAATATTAGCACTGACCGGCAAAGTTAAAGGATCAATATATATATCTTCTATAGGAATTCCTTCATTAGTAAGTTTCCTTATTAATCCGTCAGCAATTTTAAATCTCTCTTTTGAATCCTGAGGGATACCCCGTTCATCCATAGTAAGGGCTACCACCAAACACTTATATTTTTTAACTAAGGGAAGAATTAACTCCATCTTTTCTCTCTCTGCAGTTACTGAATTAATCAAGGCTTTACCCTTGTCCCAATCATAAACCTCTAACCCCGCCTTTATAGCTTCATGGTTAGGGCTATCGATACATAAAGGAACATCCATTGCTTCTTGAACTGTCTTTACTAACCATTTCATATCTTCCGGTTCGCTCTTTCTAATTGTTCCGATATTTAAATCCAACATTTGGGCTCCACTTTCAACCTGTTTTTGGGCTAGCCCTTGAATAAACTCTTTGTTTTTGCCTTCCACCATATCTTTAATATCTTTTCGACTGGAATTTATCTTTTCTCCAATAATCAACATTTCAAATTATCCCCTTAAATTTTTAATAGCTCCCTTGCCTTATCTACTGCCGATGCAGCATTTGGGGCATATACATCTGCACCAATCTCATCAGCAAATTCCTGGGTAACCGGTGCCCCTCCTACCATTACTTTAATCTTACTTCTTAAGCTTGCTTTTTTTAAAATAGTTATTACATCCCTCATACCAATCATAGTAGTAGTCAGTAGAGCAGATATACCCACAATATCCGGTTGATGCTCCTGAGAGGCTTTTAAAAATTTTTCAGGAGGGACATCTATCCCTAAATCTATAACTTCAAATCCTCCCCCTCTTAACATCATAGCTACCAAATTCTTGCCAATATCGTGTAAATCGCCCTTTGCAGTACCGATTATCACCTTGCCTACGGCTTTTACTCCACTTTTGATTAGTTCGGGCTGGAGCAGCTCCAACCCTCCGTACATCGCTTGAGAAGCTAATAGTACTTCAGGAAGAAAAATTTCATTGTTTTTAAATTTTATTCCGATAACCTTCATCCCTTTAATTAAGCCCTGCTCCAAAATTTCCTTAGGTTCTATTTTCTCCAGTAAAGCCCTCTGAGTAATCTCCCTTACTTTTAAAATATCACCTCGGAATAAAGCCTCTTGTAATTCCTTTAATTCTACCATAAATTATCTCCCTCCCTAACTAATCCCTTTCCTACCGAGAAATTTCCTTAGATTTTTCTGTTGCTCGGCTAATTGCCTTAATAAGGGCTACTCTTATTCCACCATCTTCTAATTCCATCAATCCATCTACTGTAACTCCCGCAGGAGTAGTTACAGCATCCTTTAGTAAGGCCGGATGCATTCCTGTTTCTAATACCATCTTTGATGCTCCCAATAAGGTTTGAGTGGTTAATTTTTTAGCCAATTCACGAGGCAGACCCATTCTTACTCCTCCTTCAGTTAAAGACTCGATAATTATATAGGCATATGCCGGCCCACTGCCTGATAAGGCTGTAACTACATCCATTAATTCTTCCCGGTGAATAACCTCCACTAACCCTATTGCTCCAAAGATATCTATAGCCATCTGAATGTGATTTTCATCAATATATTTTCCCGGGCAAAGAACAGTCATACCTTCATTAATTAAGGCGGGCGTATTGGGCATAGCCCTGATTACCGGGATATTCTTTTCCAAACATTCCTCTATGAACTGAGTACTGGTAGCTGCTGCAATAGATATTATTAATTGCTTTTTTGTGATCACATCTTTTATATTAGAAAGTACTTTCTTCATCATCTGGGGTTTAATCGCAAGTATAATTATATCTTTCTCTGAAATCATTTCTTTATTATTAATATAAGTTTTAATACCATATTTTTTGTTTATCTCTTGGGCATGTTCTTCTTGGGCAGTACTTCCAGCTAAATTTTCTTTCTTCACTAAATTATTTTTGATCATACCATTAAGAAGAGTTTCCCCTATTTTTCCCACTCCAATTATAGCAACTTTTTTATTTGTAAGCATAATGTTTGTATTTCTCCTTTCGATAAAAAATGTGTAATTTTTAAATTAACCAATTTGCCAATCCACCAATTTACCAATTCTCGATCCAATAGTTACCCAGTCTAGTCCACCTACATCCCAGCCCTTATCAGACTACCAGTCCACAAAATCTCATCTTAAGGTAAAAAAACGCATTAAGGGCTTGCTTATTATCTTTTTCTATTTTACCACAGTAAAATTAATATCTCCCCATAGACCCATTTTATCATCTTTTATTATTACTACACCCTTTACACCTTTTATCTTTTGGGCATAAACTAATCCTTGCTCTACATCTTTCCGAGTTTTAACTATATTACCTACTGCCGTAGCAGCAGCATCAGCAAGCAAAACAGAATCAGAAATTACAGTAACCGCATCCGCCTTCCCAAAACTTAAAGAAGGACCCACTATGCCAGAAGATGTGCAAACCCCTATACAATTCTCTTTTGCCTCTATCTTCAAAATAATTCTCTGGCTAAAAGGAGAACTCCCTGCAAATATACTCACTTTTCTCACTTTATTACTCTTAATAAAAATATCCCCACCATTTTCCACTATTACTTCAGAAGAATAATTTAAAAGTTCTTTCCCTACGAATTCAGCTATTGCGCCTGCTACTGAAGCCATAGGTCCAACTCCACACAAGGCTGTTGTGTGAATCATAGACTTGATTATCTCGGGAGCTTTTTTATCCTGGGAATAGGGCAAAAGAGTGCTTTTAAATAAGGGGTAGCTATTAATATAATTCTCTATCTGTTTTCTAAAGTTTGAAAGCATCTGTCGGGTATAGAAACTTAATTCTTGATTTGCCCTTATATATAGATCACTTTCTGCTTCCTTTACTTGAAAAGAGATTAAATCCTTTCCTTCAATTAAATTTCGATATTTCCTTTCTTTATATTCTATTTTATTAGTTTGAGGAAAAATCATTGCTTTTTTTCTCGCTTACTTTAATCTTTTTTAAAAAATGACTTTAATTGCCTGTAAAGGACAAGCCTCTACACAATTACCACAAACAATACACTTTTCGTAATCAAACTTTAACTTAAAAGTTTCTTTGTCTAAAGATAATACACCGGTCGGACAAATAGAGATACAAGCCCCACAATCAATACATTTCTTCTCATCCCATAATACCTCTTGCTCCAATAGCTCGATCCCTACACCTATCCGCCTGACAAAGTTTAAACCTTCTTCTATCTGCTTATCCTCTCCTTTTAGTTCTAAAACTAATTTCCCCCCTAAACTTGGTTCAAATTTTGCCTGCAAAATATTTACCCACAAGCCATAATCTTTTATCAGCTGATAGGTTACGGGTCTCTCAACATTTTGAGGAGAAAATGTAAAAATTACTTTCTTGCTTAACATTTAAATCATTCCTTTAATTATAAATTAGTCGATAGTGAATAGTCGTTAGTCGTTAGTTCAAAACTTAAAACTTTTTCATATAAAATATTGCTTTTTAAGTAGGGGTCGGATTTATCCGGCCTGGTTCT
>NMQN01000188.1 GCA_003575245.1 Candidatus Atribacteria bacterium 1244-E10-H5-B2
ATTTAAAACTCCATTTTTTTTCATCTCTATACCCCCCATCTGCTTACTGAATCCCGTTCAATAAGCTCAGTTTCAAGCTCCACAGATTTCTTTATTTTTTTCTTATCTATAAGTTTTATTAAAGTTTCAACTGCCTTTTGACCCATCTGATAGGTGGGTTGGGCAATAGTGGTCAAGGGAGGACATGTGCAATCAGAAAAAGGTATATTATCAAAACCGATAATAGATACCTCTTTTGGGACCTGAACTTTTAATCGGACAAAGGCTTTTAAAGCTCCGATAGCCATCAGGTCATTAGCCGCAAAAATAGCCGTAGGCATTTCATCTGGATTATTTAGCTGGGGCCAGGAGTGCATTATTTTCTGATAAGCAGTATCCAGACGAAAATCAACCACTAACTCCTTTTTCCAATTTATATGGGCTTCTTTCAGGGCAGCAAGATAACCTTTTTCTCTTTCATGATTAGTTCTGGTCCCTTCTATTCCGGCTAAATACATTATCTTTCTATGCCCCATTGTTATTAAATATTTAACTGCAGAATAAGCCCCAGCAAAATTATTTACCTTGACGATGGGAGCTATCATTCCATTTATTTCTCTATCAATAAGTACTATGTTCATCTTTTTAAGCAAGGACAGCTCTTCTTCAGGAAACTCTTCCTCCCGATAACCTGCCACCGTCAAAATTACTCCATCTACCCGCCGGGAATATAAAAGCTTTAAATAACGACCTTCTTTTTCCTGGCTATCGTCTGAATTCACCACCAATACACTGTATCCATAGTTTTCACAAACATCCTGAACCCCTCTTACCAGATTAGAAAAAAATATGTTGGTTATATCCGGTATTATTAAACCTATAGAATTTGTCCTTCTCCTGGGCATGCTTGCTGCCATCATATTAGGAATATAGGCCAATTCTTTTACGGCATTTATAACTTTCTGGCGAGTATTTTCTGCCACTATTTCGGGGGTATTCATTACTCTTGATATTGTTGAAGGAGAAACCCCTGCTATTTTTGCCACATCATAAATAGTACTTTTTTTCTTCATTCCAATTTTTTCCAATCAATCTCAGATTTTTTCGGGAAAGAAATTGCCGCCCCTTTCTTCTGGATAGAGTAAGAAGCAGTCAGGTTGGCTATCTTAATCGCCTGAGCTATATCTTCCTGTTGGAGCATTCCGTATAAAAATCCGGCAATAAAACAATCCCCGGCTCCGGTAGTATCTACCCTTTGTTCCACCGGTATGGCTGGAAAAGCAACTAATTTACCCTTACCTTCATATGCTGCTCCCTGCTTACCTAATTTGACAATGACTTCTTTTACTCCCCGGGATTTAAGGGTATGAATGGCATTTAAAATATTCTCGGTGCGAGTAAGTTCTTTTAGCTCTATTTCATTAGGAAGGAGATAATCTACCAATCCCCAGATATCGTCATTGTTTATTTTTTTTGCCGGGGCAGGATCCATTACGGTCTTTAAGCCATGTTTTTTGGCAAATTTTAGGGCT
>NMQN01000407.1 GCA_003575245.1 Candidatus Atribacteria bacterium 1244-E10-H5-B2
CATCTTGTCGTGTCTGGCATCGTAAGTAACGTGATTTTTATTATAAGGAGAACTTTTAGCAAATATAACAAATGAACCTCTAAAATATCTGGAAACTATTCTTGCACTTTTCGGCAGTAGAATTCTATTATTCTTTTCATTATATCCCAGATAACCTTTTTCCCATATTTCTTTTTCTACATAATGACCTGGCTCCAGCTCAGTTACCTTTTCCTTTATAAAAGATGGGTTAATGTTTGGAGTAATCGGCTTTAAACCAGCAGTTTCTAAACGAAAATAAGCCCAGTCAGTATTATTGGGGAAATAATTAAATTCCAGTACTTTCGGTTTAACAACCCTTAGTGAATTTGGAGTACTAAATTCAATACACCCTTTCTCTGATGATCTTTTTGCCCCGGTTAAATCATGACCTCCACCAGTGGGAAATAGAGTATGATTTAAATCACGCGCAGAACCTAATTTGTTAAGAATTGAAATTATACTATCAATATCCTTCCAAAGACAATTGTTTGGGATAGCTATCGGGAATAATTTCCTGATAATTTTCTCCCAAACAATTAGATTTTCTGTTTCGAAATCACCTCTATCTAATTTCATAATTTCTCCTCCCTTTAGATAATATTTTAAATACTTTCTATCTCATTAATAAAAAAATTGCCACCACCTTAAAAAAGGTTGAGACAATTTTTAACATCTTTAGTTAGAATAAACAATGAATAAACTGTTTTGGTTTTACCAATAGTGTAATAAAAAATACTGTGGTTTTCTCTTAAATCGTGCAATGGAGCAGCCCTCTTAACTTATAAGAAATGGCGGAGAGAGAGGGATTCGAACCCTCGGAGCAGGCCTTAACCCGCTCAATTGCTTAGCAGGCAACCACCTTCGGCCACTCGGTCATCTCTCCATTTAAAAGTATAACATAATAATTTTTTTCAGGCAATAAAAACAAACAAATTCGTATAACTTGCGGGAAACAAGAAAATATATTAGAATATGCAAAGTAAAAATAGATTAGTCGTTAGTACTTAGTTAGCCAGTTAATTGGTTTGTTGGTCAATTAGTTTAGTATTAATTCTTCAATGTACTCATTCCTCAACCAGCTAACCAGGTAACTATTCCTCTTCACGCAATACGTGATAATCGATACGAATATAATTTCAACTCAGAATAAAGGAGAAACTGAAAAAGTGAAACAATATCAATATGAGGTAATTGTAGTAGGTGCTGGCCATGCAGGCTGTGAAGCCGCTCTGGCCGCTGCCAGAATGGGGGCAAAAACACTCCTTATTACTTCCAATATAGACAATGTTGCTCTTATGCCCTGTAATCCCTCTATAGGAGGTCCGGGTAAAGGACATGTAGCCAGAGAAATCGATGCTTTAGGCGGTGAAATGGCTAAAAATACCGATAAAGCCACTATCCATATAAGGATGTTAAATACCAGCAAAGGTCCGGCTATGTGGGCTTTACGGGCACAGATAGATAAAAGATTATACACCCAGGAAATGATACATGTTCTCCAAATACAAAAAAATTTAGATTTAAAACAGGAGATGGTAACAAAATTAATAGTAAATAATCGTCGGGTAGAAGGGGTAATGGTTAAAAGTGGTTTAGAATTTTCTTCTCCCACGGTAATTTTAACTAACGGAACATTTTTAAATGGCAAAATTTATATTGGAAAAACTACCTATTCAGCGGGAAGAGCGGGTGAACTTGCCTCGATTGGTCTGGCAGAAAATCTTAAAAAGTTGGGTTTTAAAGTGGGAAGATTAAATACCTGCACCCCTCCGCGAATAGATAAAAGAACGGTTGATTTTCCCAAGATGAAAGAACAGAAGAGTGCAGATATCCCTTTGTCTTTTTCTTTTGAAAATAAAGGGAAAATATATAAGGATTTTTCGGTATTTATGACCCGCACCAATCAGAAAACCCATCAGGTAATCCAAGATAATATCCATAGAGTACCCCTATCTAATGGCACCATCCAGAGTGCAGCTATCAGATATTGTCCCTCTGTAGAAGATAAGATAATTAGGTTTCCCGAAAAAGAATCTCATCAAATATTCTTAGAACCAGAGGGATATAATACTGAAGAAATATATTTACAGGGATTTTTTACCAGTCTACCTGCTGATGCCCAACAGGAAGCCTTGCATACTATTGTAGGTTTGGAAAATTGTAAGATTATCCGCTATGGATATGCTATTGAATATGACATTATATATCCTAATCAATTAAAATTCTCTTTAGAAACTAAAGCAATTAAAGGATTATTTTTAGCCGGGCAGGTTAATGGAACCTCAGGATATGAAGAAGCAGCTGAACAAGGATTGCTGACGGGCATAAATGCAGTACAGCTGACACGCGGTAAGGAGCCCTTAATCCTGGACCGTTCAGAAGCTTATATTGCAGTAGAGATAGATGATTTAGTTACAAAAAGTGTAACTGAGCCCTATCGTTTAAGAACCGGACTGGCTGAATATAGACTTTTGTTAAGGCAGGATAATGCGGATTTAAGACTTACTCCTTATGGATATAAGCTGGGGCTAATCTCAGAACAAAGATACAAAAAACTTCTGAAGAAAAAAAATCTGGTTGAAAAGGAAAAGGAAAGATTAAAGGAAGTAATTATTCATGCTACTCAAAAAGTAAATGAATTATTAAATAAATTGGGCACTACCCCTCTATCTGAGGCAACTACTTTGGCTACTTTGCTTACCAGGCCTGAGGTAACCTACAATCAAACTGTTTCTATCGATCCTAACAGACCGGAATTTCCTGCCGAGGTAACCGAGCAAGTTGAAATTCAAATAAAATATGTAGGATATATTAAGCGACAAGAGATTCAGGTAAAAAGATTTAAGAAATTAGAGAATTATAAAATACCTAAAGATATCGATTATTTTAATATGCATGGTATCTCTCATGAAGGTAAGGAGAGATTTTCAGAAGTACAACCAATTTCTTTGGGACAAGCTAAAAGAATCCCCGGAATAACCCCTTCGGACATCGCTGCCTTGATGATAAATATTGAAAAGATAAAAAGAACAAAAAAATAGGATAGATAAGATACCTATCCTATTTTGTAATAAGTAATGTGAAATTAATTAGTTGGTTAGTTAGTAAATAATATTAACCCGATTAACAACTAGGCAACCGGTAAACTAGTTAACCAAATTAATTGGGTAATCGGTGAATAGGTGAATTGGTCAATTAGCTAATGCTAACGATTCCTTTTACCTTCGTTGGATTAATCAGCATATCGGATACCGGGCATTTTTCTTCTACCAATTTATGAAGTTTACGAACCTCTTCTTCGGGCGCCTCTGTTTTTATTTTTACTTCATATCTAATTTGCTTAAAACTTCTTCTCTCTCTACCCTTCTCATCAACCCAACCACCGGCAATCATGTCACCTTCTAAATTAATCACTAAATCTTTTATATCAATTTTAAATTTCCTGGCATATCCCCGATATACTAATAATACACATCCACCCAAGGCAGCTAATAGCATCTCTACCGGATTGGGAGCAGTATTTGTTCCTCTCAATTCTAAAGGCTCATCTATAAAAACCTTAAATTCTCTTATTTTGGTTTCTACTATAGTACCTTCTATCCACTTTGTTCGAGCCTTATAAGTTCGCATTTTCATCTTTTCGCCCCCTATAGACAGGCGAGTCTGTCTTCGTGAAAACGGGGAACGCCTGTCCTACTTTGGGCACGATACGTCGTGCCCCTACTCCTCCTGATTTCTGATTTTCTTTACTCGATACGCAATACGATATACTAACACTATTCACTAATAACCAAATAACTGGCTAACCGGACAACTAAAATCTAACGACTATTCACTATTCACTAACGACTAATTTCTCTGCTGCCTTTAAAGTGTTCTGCATCAGCATAACATTTGTTATCGGCCCTATTCCCCCCGGGACCGGGGTAATAACAGATGCTTTATCTAAAACTTCCTCGTAAGCTACATCCCCCACCAATTTTCCTTCTACCTCATTAGTCCCTACATCAATAATTACTACTCCCTCTTTTATCATATCCCGCTTAATTATCTCTGGTTTTCCTACTGCAGCAATCAGAATATCTGCCTGACGAGTAAAGTAGCTTAAATCATTGGTTCGAGAATGACAGACAGTAAGAGTAGCATTGGAATGCTGCTTTTTCTGGAGAAGTATGAGGGCCATTGGTCTTCCTACAATATTACTCCTTCCCACAATAACAGTGTGTTTCCCTTCTACTACAATATTTTCTCTCTTCATTAATTCATATACTGCATAAGGGGTGCAAGGCAAAAACTCTGGTTTACCCAAAGCCAGTCTTCCCATATTGATAGGGTTAAAACAATCTACATCTTTGGAAGGATTTACTGCTTCCTGGATCCGTTCCTGGTTTATATGTTCAGGAAGGGGAACTTGTACTATAATACCACTTACTTTTTTATTCTTATTCAAATTATCTATGAGTTTTAAGAGTTCTTCTTCGGTAGTTTTGGAAGGCAAACTATGTTTTTCAAAGTCAATAGAAGCTCTTTCGCAGGATTTAGCAATCATCTTCACGTAAAATAAGGATGCCGGATCTTCTCCTACAATAACCACTGCTAATTTAGGAGTTATTTTATATTTATTGAGAAAAACCCTTACCTTTATTTTTAAAGATTCGTTAATCTCTTTAGCAATTTTTCTTCCGTCAATAACCTTGGCCATAATAAATGTTTCTCCTTTTTGTTAAATTTTTTATAAATAGAGCCCATGGTTTTCCATGGGCTCTATTTTATCTTTCATTCATTCTAAATTGTTAGCAATCTATTTTCAATGACTTTTTGTTTGCCCTTTTCTCTCCCCTTTTCTAACTGCTTCTTTAATTATAAATTTTGCTTTATTTTTTTCAATATTACAAGCAACACTAATTTCACCTATTAAAATCTTGCGAGCTCTCTCGTATAAACCACGTTCTGTAGAAGATAGTTTTTCTACAGTATCTCGATGAGTATAATTTTTTACTACCTGAGCAACTTTTAAAATATCTCCACTATCGACCATCTCTGTTTGAGATCTTATCCTCTGCTTATAATTTCCATCCATTTCATCATCCATCCTATGGCCTAACACGTTTAAAACGTCTGGTACAGTTTCAGGGTCAATAATATACCTTAAACCAATTTCTTCAGCTTTATTAACCGGAACCATCAAAGTCATTTCGTTTACCATTAATTTTAAAATATAATATTTTTCTTTTTGTCCCAATACTTTCTTTTCTTCTATATTTTCAACGTCTCCAACCCCAAAGGAAGGATGAGATACTTTATCACCGATTTTAAACATTTTTTTGGATTTTTTAACCCGCTACTCACTTCCTATCTTTTTACTTTTTTAGAATTATACCATTTTTTTACTAAAAATACAAAACTACCTTCGTACCGCGTGAAGAGTAGCGTGGAGCGTATAGCGTTTAGCGTAGAGGATACAGTGATGAGTAATGAGTAAGTAGTGACAAGTTACGAGTTTCAAACTTGGAAAAAAAGAAATAGGATTACATTGCTATACGCTCTATAAATAAACCGACTGATTGATAAGTTAAATTCAATTGGCTAATTGGTCAATTGGGGAATCGGTATTAACTGGTAAACCGGATAACTGGGCAACTAATACGTATCTCGTGAATCGTATCTCGTAAAAAGAATAAAAACCGAAAACCAGAATAAATTCGTATTGAGTATCGCGTTAAGAAAGAGTGGGTTAAGAAATAGGATTAGGGATATTATTCTGAAGGAATTAGAGAGAGAATATAATATTAGTCAATTATTTTTGTTAAAAAAATTGATGGGAATAATCAGTAATAATATAAGTTATATATTTTATCTAATCATTTAGGAAAACAGATGGCAAGCTACATAATGATTATTTTCAAAACATTTTAGTTCTGGGTCTTCTTCTTTACATACAGTTTTTACATAAGGACATCTGGTATGAAATCGACATCCGGAAGGAGGATTTATAGGACTGGGGACATCACCCATCAAAATCTGTCCTTTTTTTCTAAGTTTGGGATCGGGGATAGGTACGGCAGACAGCAATGCCTGGGTATAGGGGTGTTTAGGATTATTAAATAATTCTTTTTTAGGGGCAGTCTCTACTATCTTACCTAAATACATCACTGCAACTCTATCACAGATATGTTTTATTACACTTAAATCATGAGCTACGAACAAAAGGGTAAGTCCAAATTCTTTCTGTAAATCTAGTAATAAATTTACAATTTGGGCTTGAATAGAAACATCCAGAGCGGATACACATTCATCGGCAACTATAAACTCCGGATTGGTAGCCAAAGCTCTGGCAATCCCTATCCTCTGCCTTTGTCCGCCACTAAATTCAT
>NMQN01000060.1 GCA_003575245.1 Candidatus Atribacteria bacterium 1244-E10-H5-B2
CCAAGGATGTGAATTGCTGGGTACAGAAGGGACAATCTTAACCAGTTCGGAATCTCAAAACCCTTATCAGTCTGCTCCTTTAGCAATTTATACAGATAAGGACTATGATTGGGAGAGTTTACCAGAAATAATCAAGGATTACCGGTATCCACAGGTATTTTGGGCGACAGACAATATAACTAAACCTGTACCTAAAAGATGGGTTTCTATCTATCCTCCCAGAGGATGGGCTTACAAGAGGATGATCAAACATTTTATTGGTTGTATTGCCTACAACGAAGAACCGATAATAAAGATGGAAGACGGAGCAAAGGATATGGAAGTACTTTGTGCAGTATTTAAATCCATGGAAGAAGATGGATGGGTAGATCTTCCTCTAAAAGAAGAGGTAATTCCTCCTCACTTTAAGAAAGGTAGATAGGGAGAAATTTTAATGGATAATAGTAAAATACTTGAAATTGGCAGAAAAGTTATAAAAGATGAGAGAGAAGTGTTGGAAAAATTAGAGAAAAACTTACAGGAGAATTTTATCCTAGCTGCCAAGTTAATAAGTGAATTAAAGGGTCGGTTGATTGTAACGGGTATAGGGAAAAATGGGCATATTGGTAAAAAGATGGCAGCAACTTTTGCCAGTGTAGGGATTCCTTCTTTTTTCATCCATTCCACAGAAGCTGTTCATGGAGATCTGGGGATGCTAAAAGCAGAAGATATGGTTATTGCCATTTCAAATAGCGGAGAGACTCAAGAAGTGATTATCTTATTACCTGTTTTAAAAAGCAGAGGAATCAAAGTAATCTCGTTAACCGGCAAGGTTAATTCGACCTTAGGGAAAAATAGTGATATTATTCTCGGTCTTTCTTGTGATAAAGAGGCGTGCCCGTTTAATTTAGCCCCTACCAGCAGCTCTACTGCAACATTGGTACTTGGAGATGCCTTAGCACTTACCGCTTCTCGAATCAAAGGTTTTACTAAAGCAGATTATGCGCTTAACCACCCGGGAGGAAGTTTAGGAAAAAAAGCAAGGGGGATGGTTAAATAATTTCGATAATCTTAAAATATTCTAAATAAGCTGATTTATTATATTCAATAATTTTTTTTACGTTTTGGTAGTTTTAATATAATATAATAACCAGAAGAGGAAAATAATATTTATGAAAAATGCTAAGAATAATATAGGAGAATTAGGCTGGGCGACAATTTATCCCATTAAAAATGTTATTGCCGGTTCCAAGGGTACCTGGAAAATTAGATATACTATCGGGTCAAAAGAAATAGGAGTTGGCGGGATTATAAAAATAGGGCTTCCCTTAATGTGGACATATCCACAATTTGAAAATCCTGCTACATCGGGATATACAGAAATAAATTGCTTTTCAAAAGGAGCTAAACTTGACTTTATAATTGAAAGGTACCGTTATATGATACTTACTGTTAATGAAGGAACATTAATAGAGAGGGATAAGGTTGAAATAATTTATGGTTCTTCAAAAGAAAACTCAAATGG
>NMQN01000184.1 GCA_003575245.1 Candidatus Atribacteria bacterium 1244-E10-H5-B2
AATTTAAAGAAAATAGCAGGTTTCATGATTTACGATCTTCCGGGACGAACAACTTTCATCAGTGAAATAATGCTTAGAAGTGGGATGAAGGCAAGATTTAGTGAACCGATCAGAGATTTGATGCTGGCGGTTATCCATAACACTTCCGTTCAAGATAAATGTATCAACCTCCTCAGTATTGGAGGGACATCTGGCAGTGACTGTGCTGCTGGAATTGTTTTTGGTGGAGCATTGATGGCCAAGGTAAAGATATTAAAATAAGTGGAAGAGGGGAAAATGGTTTTGAAATATCTTATTAGAGAAAATGCATATTATGATTCTGTAACCTTAATGATAATTACCAGAGAGGTAAAAAAAATTGAAGGAGTGAAGGAAGTTATTGTAGGCATGGGAACCGAACTTAATAAAGAGTTGGCAGGCAATCTTAATCTCTTAACCCCTCAATTACAAAAAATAACACCCAATGATTTTTTTATTTCCTTAGATTCTATAGATGATAATATTGCCAAAAAAGCTTTTGTTTTCGTTGATGAACTGTTAAGCAGGAAGAAAGGAGAATCTGAAGATTATCAACCCTCAACATTTGAGTCCGCCCTTAAATATATGCCTGAGGCCAATCTGGTTCTGATTTCTCTCCCCGGGAAATATGCAGCAAGAGAAGCAAAAAATGCTTTATTAAATGATAAACATGTTATGCTCTTCAGTAATAATGTTTCCTTAGAAGAGGAGATAGATTTAAAGAAGCTCGCCAAGCAAAGTGGGCTTCTTATGATGGGGCCTGACTGTGGAACAGCAATTATTAACCATGTAGCTTTAGCTTTTGCCAATGTTATCAGGAAAGGTCCTATAGGTATAGTGGGGGCATCAGGTACAGGCATACAGGAAGTAACTGTGATGATTGATAAATTAGGGAGTGGTATTTCACAGGCTATTGGTACAGGAGGTAGGGATCTTAAAGCCGAAGTTGGCGGAATAATGATGATTGAGGGGTTAGAAGCATTACAAAATGATCCTCTTACTAAAGTTATAGTTTTAATTTCTAAACCCCCGGATAAAAAAGTGGCGAGAAAAGTACTTTCCATATTAAAAGAAGGGGAAAAGCCTTCGGTGGTTTATTTTGCAGGAGGCGACCCGGAGGTGATCAAAGAATATGGGTCTATCCCCGGTTTAAGTCTTGAAGATACTGCTCATAAGGCAGTAGCGATAGCAAAAGGAAAACCTATCGAAGATTTTACCGGTTTTGCCGTAACTGGCATTGATAAGATTATTCAAGAAGAAAGCAAAAAATTAAAGGAAAAGCAAAGATATATCAGAGGTCTTTATACCGGTGGAACGCTTTGTGATGAAGCGATGATAATTCTTTCCGCTTTAGTCGGCGATATATATTCGAATATTCCACTAAAGCCTGAAGGGACGCCAATATACCCAATAGAAAATCATCTGCCGCAGGAGTTAAGCCCGGTCCCAAGCCAATAAGTCGTTTTGAAGCTTCAGTTATCTCCT
>NMQN01000243.1 GCA_003575245.1 Candidatus Atribacteria bacterium 1244-E10-H5-B2
TCTGGATAAGGGAAGGATTGAAAACAGCGGCACTCATCGAGAACTGATTAAAAAATCTGATATCTATAAAAGTATTTATAAAATTCAAAAATTGAAAATAAAAGATATTAAAAGAAGTCCCACATATAACAGGGCAAATAATTTTACCATTTTTAAATCATCATATCTTAAGATTTTAATATTATCCGGAGATATCTTCTGCGATTCTGAATAAGAGATGAAGCTGCCTTTATCCGTTTTGACGATATTAAGTTGATATTGCTTTAACTTATCCAGCGCTTCTTCATCTTTAATTATTAAATATTTTTCTGGCAAGATAAGCGAATCCTTCTGCAGCTCCAGATATTCCTCTTTATTCAGCAGGTTTGAGGGGATAAAAATAATGTTATCAGATCTAACCCGGTAGGCTTTATATCGGTCGGTAATCTCAACCGTTCTATCATTAAGGATTAACTTTAGATAACTTCTTTCAATATAATTATCCACCACATTTTTGGTGATCAAGGGAAGGAGGATCTGCATACCGCTTATAGCCAGAATAAGAACGAATATGATTAAAATCTTCCCACCGTAAGGCTTTCCATATTGCCATAATTTAGAAAATATCTTTCTGTCCAGACCGGAATATAATTTTTCTTCTTTCATCTTTATTCTTCCAATTTTTGAATTTTATAAATACTTTTATAGATATCAGATTTTTTAATCAGTTCTCGATGAGTGCCGCTGTTTTCAATCCTTCCCTTATCCAGAACAAATATATTATCTGCTTTTATAAAGGAAGATATGCGGTGTGATATTACAATGGTAGTAATACTTTTAGAATAATTTCCTAAATTCCGGATAATCTCCTTTTCGGTATTGGTATCCACCGCACTTAGGGCATCATCAAGAATAAGTATTTGGGGTCTTCTGATAATCGCCCGGGCAATACACAACCTCTGTTTTTGACCCCCGGATAGAGTTACTCCCTTCTCTCCCACAAGTGTTTTATACTGATATTTTAATTCCGTTATATTCTTATGCATTGAGGCAACTCTACAGGCCTCTATTATCTCTTCTAAAGTTGCATCGGGTTTACCAAACCTGACATTATCCTCTATGGTATCTGAGAAAAGAAAAGAATCCTGAGGGATATATCCTATGCTATCCCTTACCGCTGCTATCTGTATCTTTCTATAATCTATAGAATCATAAAATATTCTCCCCTTCCGGGGTTCGATAATTCTTAAAATCAACCTGGCTATTATACTTTTCCCTGAACCTATCTTCCCACATATTCCTATATACTGCCCTTGTTTTATATCAATATTTACATTATCCAGAACAGCCTGTTCCCCATAAGAAAAGTAAATGTTCTCCAGTTTTATACTGCCTTTTAAGGTATGATGCTCTGCACGAGGGGTATCGTAAATATCCGGCTTCTCTTCAAGGAGCTCAAGTATGCGTTTATAAGAAGCGTTGCCCCGCTGGTATACATTGGTCACCATTCCTACTGCCACCGG
>NMQN01000348.1 GCA_003575245.1 Candidatus Atribacteria bacterium 1244-E10-H5-B2
TGCATTCAAAATAAAATAAAAATAGGTGTCCCTATTATTCATTCAGGAAATTATCTAATATTTTAAAACTACATCTGGGGAAAGATCATCACTTTCATGGATGGCACTTTTCCATCTAATATAAGGCGTAAACCACCCTCCAACTCATTTAATGGTAGCCGATGAGATATTAAATCCTTTACTACTATTCTCCCAACAGAAATAAGATCAATAGCTTGTTTTGAGTTTCGTAGAGATGTATAGGATGACATGATAGTTAATTCTTTATTAAACAATCTAAAAGGCTCGATAGTCATAACTTTCCCTCTTGGTGGTACTCTAAAGAAAAGGATTTTCCCAGCAGGACGAGCAAATGTTATACATTGCTCAAGTACAGAGATCACTCCGGTAGCATCAACAACAATATCATAATGCTCTTTTTTTACCTGGCTGAAATCAGAGAAGACTTGCCCAGTCCTCTCTGCAGCAGCAAAATTTCTTCGACTTTTATTTTTTTCTACTATATCCAACTCAACAGTTCCTATGTTCTTAAGAGTCCGTAGTAAGAGCATTCCAATGGGTCCTACTCCTATAAGGAGTGTATGGGTGCCTAATGCAGATCCAATTAATCCTACTCCATGGATCACACAGGATAGAGGCTCCATAAATGCAGCTTCTTCAAATGATAAATCCCCAATAGTAAACGCAGACTGCTGTGGAACCATAACATGTGTTGCCATTCCTCCTGACATGGTTACTCCGATACCCTGCCAGTTTTCACAGAAATGCTGACGATTATGCAGACATGCATCACAGATCCCACAGGATAAATTTGGCTCTATTGCTACTCTATCTCCAATCTGAAATTTATCCACTTTATCGCCTATCGCGACAACATCTCCCGAAAACTCATGTCCCGGAATGATAGGATAATCACCAAGATATTCACCAAGAAAAATATGGATATCTGTTCCACAAATTCCACTGGCATTAACCCGAATAGTTATCCAACCCTGGGGAGGGTTCATCATCTTTTGCTTATCTAATACAAGCTCCTTTATGATTCTTGGTTTAAGAATTTGATAAGCTTTCATTATTATCAACTCCTTCTTATTTTACTCCCAAGAATTCAGATTCTCAGGATATAATAAATTTATAGTTCATTAGGGAATCAGTTCTTGCAATATCACTTTCAAACATAAGACGCCAAGGAAATCAGCAAAAAGTCTTTCTCATCAAGAAAGATCGCCTACTCGGCATTTCCTCTAGAGGTGGTGCGATGAACTACACCTTTAAATTCTATCCGTAATGGTCTGGTCATGTTACCAATATAGCATATCTATATTAGTAGACATATTGGAAAGAGTTACCTTTGCCAACTTTGTTATCCTGTAAAACCTGACCCTATCGTTTTCCTAACAATTATTTTAATATTTTCAATTCATCACATTTTTTGCTTAATTCATTTATAAACTCTTCTTTGTCTAAAGGAGAAATATAAACTACTCCGAATCTTTTTCCTCTTATCTTAATTTTAAGTTTATCTGTAGATAAAGCAATAGATGATATTAAATTTTTTGTAGCCTTAATAGATTCAATGTCTTTATAATGTATTTTCACTTTAAGTGGACCACATCTTAAGAGTAAATAATCTTTAGATAAAACATAAAATGTCGCATTATAAATCCAAAGTACTAATATACCAAAAAACAGAAAAACAACTCTTATAATTATTGAGAATTCGTTTAATAATGACATCCCAATAAAATAAATAAAAATCGCTAACATTAAAACACTAATCCACCAGTCACGTTTTGATATAAATTTCATATATACCTCTAGATTTTAATTTCATAAAATATTGTTTTTATAAATTTTTTGATGATTTAAAGTTAACATAGTAGATACTGTAAAATAATAATAGTAATAATACTAAAAAATAAATATTAGAAAAAATAAAGCAACTTTTAAAAATCCTTCTATTTCAAAATGCTCTTCTTTTAATCTAATTTTACCTCAAGAAAATAGGTGTCCCTATTTATTGATTAATAATTGAAATGTAAATAATATTATAAAAATAATAATCAGGATAATGCCAAAGTGAGTATAATATTTCCTGTCTCTTTTTATATTGTATTTAATATGAAACTTTTCAAGCAGATAAATCTGAAATTTGTAAACCTTTTTTGGAAAAAGAATTAGAACTAAACCAGCTATAAAGAAAATCATTGACCTAATGAAATTGTATATATCCATATTACCCTCTAATTATTATTATATATTAATATATCTATAAGATCCCTATTTTTATTACATTTAAAATCCAAAGGGCTATTTAAGCTGTCCAATATCTCGCAGGCTAACGTGAGTGCAGTATATCCTAATGTGACAAGGGACGGTTGTTAATGCTCAGTAATTAAGTAACTTATTTGGTATAATTATACCACCAAAGGAGGTACTTAATTATGAAAATTAGTCAACGGGTCTTCGTAAAAAGATGGAAGCCTATTCTGGAAGAATACGAAAAGATCCAGAATAAGGTTATCCCCCGTTCCTTTCGTTTAGTTAAAGAACTATGTCTTGCTCATTATATCTCCAATAAAGAGCTAAGACGTTATTATCGTAAATGGCAGGAAGGGAAAAAACAGGATGTTTCCTTACTCCCTGCTAAAATTGGCGCTAAACCCGGATCCCGCAGGACCCCTAAAGCAATAGAGCGCAACATCATGAAAGCCTACCGTAGGTTCGGCTCTAACCGCTATGAACTGGTATTATTGTTTAAACCATATTATCTGGATAAGACTCCTTCTCCGGCTACTATGGACAGGATCAAAAAACGCTATCCTTTGAACCCGGCCCAGAAAAAGATCATCAAACGCTATGAGAAGGTCACCCCTGGGGAGTTAGCCCATATCGATCTGACTAAGGTACCTAAAGACATTCGTACCGTCTTTAAAGTAAAAAGCCTTTATGTCGCAGCCTTAGAGGATGATTGTACTAGATTAACCTACTTAGAGATCCTAAAGGATAAGAGGGCCTCTACTCTCACTTACTTTATGGCTAGAGCCCTATCCTGGTTCAAACAGATCTATAACTTTGAATTTGAGAAGGTTTTATCTGATAATGGTCCGGAATTTAAAGGCTCCCTGGATAGAGAACACTCCTTCGAGATGATGTGTGACCAGTTAGGGATTAAACATATCTATACCAGGCCCTACAGACCTTAAGACCAATGGCAAGGTCGAGGCCTTCTGGAAGATCATTAAAAATGAGTTCTTTTATCCTAATTCATTTGACTCTGTAAAAGATCTTATCTATAATCTAGGAAACTTCTTATTTGAATATAACCACTTAAGAAGACACGGGGGACTTGCGTATATAACCCCCTATGAAAAGCTAGAAAAAGTTACCGAATTATTGAGCTAGTACAACCGTCCCCTATCACTAAAGAAAGTTGCAAGATGCGATGTGCGAGATTCAAGCTTTTATATTTTTTAAAATATCTTCAAGATTAATTATTTTTAGATTTTTGGGAGAGTTTTTGTATTTTTTTATTTCAGTTTTTAGAGATTGTGTTTTTGTTTTATCTTTCCCTTTTTCGTCTTTCTCCTGACTTACAGTAGAAAGTATGATTAAGTTTTCAGGAGTAGGGGCTTCAGATATTTTTTGAACGAATTCGGGTAGAGTGAAGACTTCGTGCCCCAGAAATTTCTTTTTGGAGGATGCAGGGTCATCAGTTAGAATGGAGTGTAATTTTAAGGGACTATCCAGGAGAGAGAGATAGGTTATTTCAGCCAGCTGGCCGGTGCCATAGATAACTGCCTTTCTTGCTCCCTTATCGTAAAGATTGGTAAAGTGGATAGTAAGCATGTCTTTGGTATATTGATAGTAGTGCTGAGTTTCCCGAACCCTGTCATAGATAAAGTTGGTTGCCTGAACCATCCCTTTTGGGGTGATAAGATAGAGAATTTTACGGCCGGTCATCTTTTGGACCTTGATTAGTCCCCGATGAATCAAGTTTTGCAGAATAGAGTTGGTTAGACCCAGGGAAATATTAAGACGATGAGCGAGAGAACGCTGAGTTAGAGACGGATTTTGTTTTAGTTCTAAGAGAGTGTCGAGATGCTTTTTAGTTGACATAGAAAAAACCTCAATTCAGTCTACCGGTCACCCGGTCTACCAGTCGGAAATAAATACAAGATTGGTCTGCCGGTCTACCGGTCGGCCAGTCTTCCGGTCAAAGATAAATACAAGATTAGTCTATCAGTTAAAAAAACAGTCTACCGGTCACCCGATCAGCTAATCGGATACAAAACAAAATCAATTGAACAAGAAAGATAAAGAAATTTACTTACCAGATTTTAGATAATTCATTAAACCATTTATTTGTTTGGCAATTTTCTTTGCTTTTTGATAAGACTGATTAAACTCAACTTGAGATATATAATTTAAATCTAAAGCAATATAAAGATCATTCTGGACTTCTGAAGAAGATGCACGTGCTATAGACAGAAAATTGGCCAATTCTTTGTCTGACCTTCTATCAAATCCTTCGGCGATATTAGACATGATAGATACGGTAGCTCTTCTTATTTGTGAAGTTAAGCCATATAATTCTTCTTTGGGAAACTTTTTAGTTAACATATATATTTTATTAGTGAATTCGCGAGCATCTTGCCATACGGTAAGGTCTTCAAACGATTTTATGGTTGACAAATGTTTGGTCCTCCAATCTATATGTTTCCCGGTCACCCGGTCTGCCTGTCTACCAGTCGAAGAAAAACAAGAAAAAATACAAAATGCAAAGAAAGATGCAAGATGCAAGATAAAAAGATAGTTTTTGGTTATCGAGTTACACTATTGGAGTATTGGTTGAAATATTCACAGGTGAAAGTTGTGAGATCTTTTTTTATATCATCCCAGGGAAATTTGTATTTTACCCCTTCGGGCATCTCTTCCTCTTCAGCGTCTTGGAAATAGGTCAGAGCTTTTATAGCTATAGATTCAGAGAAAGTAGAACCATATTTCTCTTTGCAAAAAGAGAATATATCTTTAAGAGAATATTCTGTTTGTCTGATTATAGCCCAAAGGTCAACAAAATCTTTTTTTAGTCCTCGTTGAATAAGGAAAATCACTTTCATAGCAGAAATATCTTCTACTGAAACAACACTTAATCCATTTTTTTGGATTAGGGGCTTTATTAAAGGATAGTTGTAGTAGAAAAAAGAAGCTTGAATGTTTTTTAAAAAGACAATTAGAGTATCTTCTTTCATTTCTGCCAAAGATATTTGATTTTCTTTAATATTTTTTCTTAGCTGCTCTAATATCTTTTCGGAGGAAAAATCTGCTTTAGAAAAAAAATCAAAATCAATAGATTTCCGGTGAGCCAATATTAAAGCAAGTCCTGTTCCGCCGGCAAGATAAAAGGGACTATTTAATAGGATTGATTTTTTTAATGTTTTCAATATCTCTATTTGCTTTTTGGAAAGTATCGTTAAATCCACAATAAATCCTCCACCAGTTAAAAGTTCTATCATCAAGTTTATAGCCAGAATGTTTGAGAAAATTTTTTATACCTTTTTTATTTAATTTTTGGGTGAGCCAGACCCATTCATAAATATTTCCATATTTTAAAATTCGTGAAATTAACTCAGGAGAGTTTAAAAACTTTTCTTCAGAGAAAGTTTTATCCGGATAATCCCAGGTAAATTTTTTTAAGCTTATCTTTGGGTTAGTATTCATCAAAAAATATCTACCTCACAATGAAAACAATGTTCAGGATGTGAACTTAGGTAAATTATATTATATGTGGGTGGGAAAAGTCAAGAGGACGGTTTTTGGTTGAGATTACCATGCATTGATAAATAAGAGCAATGACGGAAGTGGGTGCGGGAAACATCTTGCATAAGAGAATCTCTTACTCTGCAGCTTTCCGCCACGATTATAATTAAATTTAGGACGATTGTCAAAATAAGCAAGGTGAAAAAAGGTATAATATATTGTTGAAATTAGACAAAGCATGTTGTAATATATTTTAGGGTATCTGTTTTTGAAGATAATTTCTGTTCATAAAATATAATTACAGAAAGGGAGAAATATGGAAGAAGAAATTGGAAATGATGAGGGAAATGGTTCAAAAAGCGGTTTTGTAATGATTAATAATATTTTTTTAAATTATTGGTCGGGTATTATTGGTGCTGGGCCATCTGTCCTCTATATGGACTTATTAAGTTATTGTTATGGTAAAAAAACACATGCCTGGCCATCTGTGGGAACATTGGCTAAAGATCTCGGAATTACAAAAAATAGTGTTAGAAAATACCGTGAAGTGTTAATTAAATTTGGATTGATTAAAAAAATGTATAAGAGAAGGTTACCGGATGGGAATCATCAAA
>NMQN01000335.1 GCA_003575245.1 Candidatus Atribacteria bacterium 1244-E10-H5-B2
ACTTCATGGGGAACCATGGCAATCATTACTCCTATAGGAGTTCCCTTGGCTTACTCAATTGGCGGTATTCCGTTAGTTACAATTGCTATTGGTTCTATTTTTGCCGGAGCAATATTCGGAGACCATTGTTCGCCTATCTCAGATACTACGGTTATGTCTTCAATATTTGCTGGATCTGACCACATTGCCCACGTTACTACCCAGATACCTTATGCTATGGTAGTAGCCGGTATCTCTGGGGTATTGTATCTATTGTCCCCAATTATCAAAAATGCATTCGTTTTACTTGCTGTGGGGATTGTAGCTCAATTCTTTATCTTACGATACTTGGGTAATTTGTATCAATCTAAATTAAGCAAAGAAGATAGGATGTTATTGGAACAGTGAGATAATTAATATAAATGAAATTTATCGTAGAATGAAAAATTAGATTGGCTCAGGTAAATATAGAGTAGTTTTACTGAGGCGGTTATAACATACGACTACATGTAGTTCATAAAAAAAACAAAACAAAACTTTATAAGATTTGGCAAATTATCTCAAAAATGTAAGTAAAAAATTAATATGTGGAGGTATTAAGAAATTATGGAAGGCACAGGTCTAGTTAGAAAGTTAAGTTTTTGGCATGTTTGGGCAATAGGTGTAGGAGCAGTAGTTGGAGATGGTATATTTTATTTAGTAGGTCAAGGTGTTGAGACAGCTGGTCCCATTGCAGGGTTTGCCTATGCATTTGCCGGAATAATTATGATGATAGCAATGCTATCAATGTGTGAATTGTCTGTCGGTATGCCATCAGCAGGTTCTATACATGTATGGAGTAGAAGAATATTAGGGCCTTCTTATGGAACTATAGCTGGTTTATCTTACACTGCTATGAACATTACTTTTTTAGGTTCAGTATCAATAGCGAATGGAATAGTAAGTAACTATTTCTTTAAATGGACCGATAATGCAGCGCTTTCTGCAGTCATTTGGGCATTATTGTTACTAACTATTGTGGCGGGAATTAGCCTGGCAGGTGTCGCATTGACGGGTAAAGTTCAATTAATATTAGTTGGAATATTAACCACGATAATGTTAGGTTTTGCAATATCAGGTGTAATTAGTGGGAGAATAGATCCTGCAAATTATATCCCCATTGCTCCTTTCGGTTTCGCTGGTTTTTTGGCTGCAACAGGCTTAGGAGTTTATGCATATATGGGCCCATTAGCGCTATTGACCGCGGGGGATGAAATTAAAAACATTAATGATTTACCAAAAGCAATGTTCTGGGCATTTATAACTTTTTTAATAATATATACAAGTTGTATGGTGGTAATGGTGGGTCTTGTAAATTACACGGAGTTTGCTTCTTTGGAATCCCCCTTTACTTTTGCAGCAAAGCAAATATTTGGTAGGTACGCTGGTTTAATTATGAATTTTGCAGCATGGTTAGCGGCATTTACATGTCTCGTAGGAGAGATGTATTGCTCTTCACGTTTGATGTATGGTATGGCGAAAGAAGGGGCATTACCAAAAAACTTTTCGAAAGTTCACCCGAGTACTAGAGTCCCCTCGTTTTCAATAATAATTGTTTTCCTTATAGCTATTGTGCTTGTACTCATGGGGAATTCCTCAGCCATCGAAAGTGTTTATTTAACTCTCTGTATGGTAGGGTGTGGTTTAGGAGTAATATGCTGGATTATTACTCTAATTTCAGCTTCCAAATATAAGTCAAAATACCCCAAAGAATGGGAAAATTTATCTTGGAAACTACCAGCAAGGGATATTATACTTCCAACAGCTTTTATCGGATGCATTGTAACGTTCTATATGCTATTCTCCAGTGATCCTATATCACTGATTTGGACTGGAATAGGCATTGGGGCTATATTGATATATTACCATACTTATGCAAAGTTTCATATGATAACAATAACGCAAGAAGACAACAAGGATGCTTCTATGTAAAAATTTTTGAAAACTATTAAGATATTATTTGTTTGCTTTGCTAATTGTAGATAAAATAATTTGGATGTGCCTGGTTAGTTATAATTAAACATATTTTTAAAAAATTTCCTTAACTAATCATAATCCACTAGCCAGGCATTTCGCTGTGATGGCAAATATAGGCGATAAATAGAAAATAATTTATTTCTAGCTTGCAAAATTTATATTCAAAGCATATGCTTTTTGTTAAATTTATAAAAATACTAGCAAAAAAATTTTAAAAGGAGATTTAATGATATGTCCGATAAAAAAATATGCTCTGTAGTTGCTCCCTTACCGGGTAAAATTGTTGATATCAAAGTACAAGTAGAAACTGAAATTAAAATTAACAAAGTTGTTTTAATTCTGGAAGCAATGAAAATGGAAAATGAAATAGTGGCTGATTTAGATGGAGTTGTAAAAGAAATTAAAGTTAAAGTTGGGGACGTTGTTAATACTGGAGAGGAACTTGTTATTATAGAAAATGTATAGATAGAATACAATGATTGGAGGGGTTATTTTTATGAAGAGTAAATATGGCTCGCTTTTATTTTTAATGCCAGAAACTGAAAATAGAAAGGAAATTTCCTTCAGAGTTGCTGGTGATGGTTTTTTGCAAGCGAAATATGGAAAAACTAAATCTTCAACTGGAATGACAGTAAAAGACATAATATTAAATGCTGTTAGAGTTATAATTGTAAATAGGAAGGTGAAGGAAGCAGGCGTTAAAGGTTTAATAGAAACAGTTCCTGGTAATGAAAGTATTTTATATGTGTTTGATACCTTAGAGATTGATTCAAAAAAGTTAGTCGACGACATTGTCCAAATAGAAAGTGAGATCAAAAGTATTGAAGATGAGGAAATTGAAACAAGAATTGTAAGGTTGCCACTTGTTTTTGATGATAGTTTAACGTGTAAGGCTATAGAAAAATATTGTAAAGAGATTAAGCCAGGTGCAATTAATTGTGAAAATAATAGCAACTTAAAGTATATTGCAAAATACAATGGTATTACAGTGGAAGAACTTAAACAAAAATTTACAAAAACAGAGTGGCTTGTCTCGATGGTTGGATTTTTTCCAGGATTACCATTTTATTTCCCCTTAGATCCTACATGTGCAATTACTGCGCCAAAATATAATCCTGCAAGAACTTGGACTGCTGAAGGTGCGGTGGATCTTGCAGATTATTGTTCTACAATATTTGGTGTTGAGTCTAGCGGCGGTTATCAATTAGTTGGCAGAACTGCTCCTATTTTCCAAGGCGAGCAAAGACATCCACAGTTTAAGGAAAGTCCAGTTTTATTCAAACCCACAGACATAATTAAATATTATGAGGCAACAGAGGAAGAACTTCTAGAGATTCATAAATTAGTACACGATGGTTGTAAATGGGAATATGATTTCAAGAAGAGAATATTTTCTTTGAAGGAATGGTTAAAATTCTATGATTCGCAGAAAGAGGAAATTGAAGATCTCACGAAAAGACAGGAAAAAGGTAGAAAAATTACCCCATTACCTTAATTAAAAGGAGACAAGACTATGTTAAAAGTGCTAAATGGCGGTATTCAATCTTTAATTATAGATTGGATTGGAAGAGTTGGATATTTGAATGTGGGAATATCTCGGTCAGGCGCAATGGATCACTTTGCCGCAAGAGCCTCAAATCTAATTGTAGGTAACGACCTAAATGAAGCTTTAATTGAAGTAATATGTGCAGGTTTTTCTGTACAATTTGAAACAGATACTGTTGTGTCGATTACTGGTGCGAATTTAAATCCAAAACTAAATGGAAATTCTATTTCTCTGTGGGAAGCTATCAGAGTAAATAAAGGTGATATTTTAACTATTGAAAATATGCGTAGTGACACACTTGGTTTTAGACAATATTTGGCAATTGCAGGCGGAATTGATGTTCCGATTTATCTAAGTAGTAAATCAACAGCCATCTATGGAAGTTTTGGTGGTTATAAGGGTAGGGCTTTAAAAAAGGGAGATGAATTAAACCTATTAAAACCCAAGAGAGATTTAAAAAGTATTGAAGGAAGGCGGTTTAATACTAATTTAATTCCCAAGTATAGTAGAAAATGGGTGATGAGAGCTATACCTGGACCGAATGGAGCACCAGATTATTTTAGCGAAGAAGGTATGGAATTATTTTTTAGTGCAGAATTTAAAACACAAATTTTTTCAGATAGATCGGGAATTAGATTATCTGGTCCTAAACTAATGTGGGCCAAGGAAAGAACTGCGGGAGAGGGGCATCCTTCCAATATATCAGACCAAGGATATCCAGGGCCAGGATGTCTTAATATAAGTGGTGATACGCCGATATTATTTCCACGAGAGTGTCCATCCTCAGGAGGTTATGTATGTCCCTTATCTGTTATTTATGCGGATCAATGGATGTTTGGACAAATTATTCCAGGAAAAGATATCGTTAAATTTGTTTATTGTACCCCTGAAGAAGCTGTTAGAATAAGAAGAAAACAAAACAAAATATTTGAGGAAAAATTTACTATTATTTAATAAAAAATCTAAAAAAAGGAGAGAATCACCTTGGAGAAATATAACGTTGTTATTAATGCAGATATGGGAGAGAGTTTCGGAATATATAAAATTGGGAATGACGAAGAAGTTATGAAATATGTTACATCTGCAAATTTGGCATGCGGCTTTCATGCAGGAGACCCAACTGTAATGAAAAAAACTGTAAAATTAGCTAAAAAATATAATGTTGCAGTAGGTGCACATCCTGGGTTCCAAGATTTAAGAGGTTTTGGCAGGAGAAGACTTGATATTACTGCTGAAGAATTACATAATGATTTGCTTTATCAATTGGGAGCATTGGAATCTTTTACTAAAGTTGAAGGAATAAAAATGCATCATGTAAGTCCTCACGGCATGTTGGATCCCTTAGTCTCATATAAAGAGGAATATACAGATGTTTTTATAAAGACTATAAAAGAATATAATCCTGAAATAATTATTATCGCAGAAAGTAAAAGTCTTCTATATAAGAAGGCTAAAATAGAAGGATTAAGAGTAGCCTCAGTGTCGTTTCCCGATTTAAAATATGATTCTGGAGGTAATATGGTAATTGAACGGGTTAAAAAGTTTATTAACCCGGTAGAAGTTGCTAAACAAGCAGTTTTAATAGTTAAAGATCTAAAAGTTAAAACTTTTGATGGAAAAAAAATAAGAATGCAAGCAGATGTATTATGTTTTCATGGAGATGCTCCGAATTCAATTGAAATATTAAAAGAAGTAAGAAAAAAATTTGAAAAAGAGGGAATAATTGTAACAAAATTTGATTAATATACGACTAATGATACTTAGGAATTTTATATGTTATTATACCGGACTTGGTTAGAAATAAAAAAGTCATCAATTAAAAATAATGTAAAAAATATTAAAGCAAAGATTCCAGGTAACAAACTTTTCTTGGGAGTAGTTAAGGGTAATGGTTGGGGTTGTGGAACCGTCCCCTATGCTAATTGCTTAATTGAAGCTGGGATAGATTGGTTGGGGGTAACAAATATAGAAGATGCACTCTTGTTGCGGGTGGGAAAGATAAATTTGTCTATATTGCTATTATGTGAAATTCCGAGCGGACGGATTAAAGAAGCGCTTAAAAATAAATTACGCTTAACTGTTTGTACAGAAGAATTTGCTGAACAATTATCAGACGAAGCGGTAAAACTAGGCCTTAAAGCGAATGTGCATATTAAAATAAATACAGGTTTAAATAGAATCGGTGTTTCCCCAAATATGGTACTTAGCTTTTTAAAGTATATTTCTAACTTGCCAAATTTACATTTAGAAGGAGCATTTAGCCATTTTTCATATGCTGAAAAAATTGGCAATAAAAAAACAAAACAGCAATTAAAAATATTTCAAAAACAAATAAAAAAGGCTAAACAAATTGGTATTGATTTCGATATTTTACATATCGCAAATACCGCTGCTTCCTTAAGTTTGCCTGAAACTCATTTAGATATGGTAAGAATTGGAATGGGCATTGCCGGTCTTTATCCCAGTGATGATTTTAAGAAAATTATAAAATTGTATTTTCCATTAACTTGGAAAACTCAAATTTCTTATCTACGAGATGTAATGCAAGGTGAAACTGTAGGGTATTGTGGCCGTTATAAATGTGAATTAAAAACAAGCATTGTTACCATTCCAATTGGTTATGCCGATGGCTTGAGTAAAAAATTTGAAGGCAAAGGTTTCGTTCTTATTAGAGGCGAGCCATTTAGGATTATAGCAGTATGCATGGACCAGTCAATGATTGATTTACAAGGAATTCAAAATGGTTTAAAGATAGGTGAAGAAGTAGTAATTCTGGGTAAACAGCAAAGGACATATCTTGATCTGGAATTAACTGCCAAACAGAT
>NMQN01000512.1 GCA_003575245.1 Candidatus Atribacteria bacterium 1244-E10-H5-B2
TATTCCCTTAGGTACACTTACTTGTATTACTGGAGTATCTGGTTCCGGGAAAAGTACTTTGGTTGAGGAGACCTTGTATAAAGCTTTAATCAAAAAAATTTATCAGAGCAGAGTTCATCCTGGTGATTATGATAAGATTGAAGGAATAGAAAATGTTGATAAAGTGATAATTATCGATCAATCACCAATAGGCAGAACTTCTCGCTCTAATCCTGCTACTTACACTGGGGCTTTTACACCGATTAGAGAAATATTTTCCAGGACAAAAGAAGCTAAAATTAGAGGATATAAAGCGGGTAGATTTAGCTTCAATGTAAAAGGTGGAAGATGTGAGGCCTGTCAGGGTGGAGGGATAGTGAAGATTGAGATGTATTTTTTACCTGATGTATATATACTTTGTGAAGTTTGTAAAGGCCAAAGATTCAATCGTGAAACTTTAGATATAAAATATAAGAGTAAAAATATAGCTCAGGTGTTAGATATGACTGTTGAAGAAGCTGTGGAATTTTTTGCAGCAATCCCTACGATAAAAAGAAAATTACATACTTTATATGATGTAGGATTAAGATATATAAAATTAGGACAATCAGCCACCACTCTATCCGGTGGTGAAGCGCAAAGAGTGAAATTAGCTAAAGAATTAAGTATTAAAAGTACAGGAAGAACCATATACCTTTTAGATGAGCCTACCACTGGTCTGCATTTTGATGATGTGAAAAAATTACTCGATGTTTTAGATAGGTTGGTAGAAGCTGGGAATACAGTTATGGTAATTGAACATAACTTAGAAGTAATTAAATCGGCAGATCATATTATTGATCTTGGTCCGGGAGGGGGAGAAGAGGGAGGAAGAGTTGTGGCCAAGGGAACTCCCGAAGAAATAGCTCGTAATAAAAAATCATTTACTGGAGAATTTTTAAAAAAAGCATTGAATTAGTCGTTAGTGAATAGTGAATAGTCGTTAGTAAGAGAGGCGTCTTGCCTGTTTAAAGGATAAAATATGGATATCAAATCAAAAATAAATAAATTACCTGAAACAAGTGGAGTTTATTTTTTTAAAGATAAAAGAGGAAAAGTAATATATGTAGGGAAAGCTAATTCCTTAAAAAGTAGAGTTTCTTCTTATTTCAGTAATTCTTCCCAACAATCTCCAAAGATAAATAAAATGATTAAAGAGATCGAGAATGTTGAATATATACCCACTTCTTCTGAAATAGAAGCACTTATCTTAGAAAGTAAAATGATTAAAAGTAATAGTCCTTACTATAATACTCAATCGAAAGATGATAAGAGTTATCCCTATATTAAAATTACTTTAGAAAGAGACTTTCCTCAAATATTATTTTACAGAAAAATAAATCGAAAGATAAAAGAAGGTAAAGCTTTATATTTTGGCCCTTTCGTGGACACGAATGCTACCCGAGTTGTTATAAAATTGCTAAGGCAAGTTTTTAAAATTAGGGGATGCAGAAAAAAAGATCTAAAGAAGGCGAAAATTTGCTTAGATTATCAGATTGGTTTATGTTCAGCGCCTTGTGCAAATATGATTAACAGAACAGATTACCGAAGAAGAATAAGAGAAATTTGCCTGTTTTTGGCAGGGAAACAAAAAAAATTATTAAATGGTCTTTATCGAGAAATGAAAGAAGCTTCCCATAATCTTAATTTCGAAAAAGCTGCCAAAGCAAGAGATAGAATAAAATCAATTGAAGCAATTTTAGAGGGTCAGGAAATAAATTTATATAGAAAAAATAGTAAAAATGATTATTTGTTAAAAAAGATAGAAGAAGTAGAAGAAGACGAAATTAAGAAGGGCCGGAAGGCAATTATTGATTTAAAAGATAAATTAAGCTTAAAAAAATTGCCAGAAAGAATTGAAGCATTTGATATCTCAAATATTCAGGGAAAATTATCCGTTGGTTCTTTAGTTGTTTTTGAGGAAGGACGACCAAAAAAGAAAGATTACCGAAGATTTAGAGTGAAAAAAGTTAAAGGAATTGACGATTATGCTATGTTACAAGAGGTAACCGAAAGAAGATATAAAAGATTATTATCTGAGGGTAAAAGATTACCTGACTTAGTCCTTGTTGATGGAGGAAAAGGTCAGCTTAGTGAAGTAAAAAAAATATTAGACAGTTTGAATCTCGAATTACCAATAATAAGTATTGCCAAAAAAGAAGAGGAAGTATTTAAACCGGAGGTTCGTACACCAATAATATTGCCTTCTAATTCTAAGGCACTTTTTTTACTGCAAAGAATAAGAGATGAGGCCCATAGATTCGCGGTGACTTATCACAGAAGGATTAGAAGTAAAGAATTACGTAATTCAAAGTTAGACCTTATTCCGGGAATTGGTGCTAAACGAAAAAGATTATTATTAGAATACTTTAAAAGCATAGAAGATATAAAAAATGCTTCCAGGGTTGATATAAGCAAAATACCAGGATTTGGAGATAAAATTGCGGAAAAAATTAAAACAGTTATGGAGGTAAGAAGATGATATTAAATTTTGAAGGAAAAAGACCAATAATTAGCAAAGAAGCCTTCGTTGCCAAAAATGCTACTGTAATTGGAGAAGTTATAATCGGAAAATGCTCCAGTATTTGGTATAATGTGGTATTAAGAGGTGATATAGCTCCCATTAGTATAGGAAATAATACCAGCGTTCAGGATGGCAGTATTGTTCATTGTGATGTAGGAGTCCCTACTATAGTAGGAAACAATGTTACCATAGGTCATAATGTAATGCTTCACGCGTGCAAGATTGGAGATAATTCTTTGATAGGGATAGGGGCAATTGTGCTTAATGGGGCAGAAGTAGGCGAAGGAGCTATAGTGGGAGCTGGGGCAATAGTGACTCCGAAGACTAAAATACCATCGTTTACCATGGCTTTAGGCGTACCAGCAAAGGTAGTGCGTAGTCTTTCTGAAGAAGAAATTGATAATTTAAAAAAACATGCCCTGGATTATGTTGAGTTAATGAAAAGATATAAATGATTCCGTATCTCGTATCTCGTGAATCGTATCTCGTAAGAATTAGTTACTTGGTTAGCTAGTTAAGAAAAAGAAGTTAGAATTCAGAAGTCAGAATGAAAAAACAGAAATGTCATTGTGAAAAAGATAGAATCCGGGAGCCAGAAGTCAGAATAAATTAGTATCGTGTATCGAGTATCGCTTTTCGCGTGAAGAAAATAGAAATCAGGAGCAAGGAACCAGAGAGTCATGAGCGCGTAGCGTTTAGAGGACACATTTAGTTAGCTGGTTAGTTGGTTACCTGATTAATTAGTTAAGAAAATAGAATAAAGAAGCCAGAAGCCAAATTAGTATATAGTATCGAGTATAGTATATAGTAAGAAATTCAGAATCCGGTAGTTAGAATTTAGAACAAAATAAGTCTAAGATAAAAAGTAAAAAATTACGGAATCTTTACTCAATGCCCGATACTCGATACGGGATACTATAATATTATACTATACGCTAAACGCTCTACGCTAGTTTTATTCACTAACGACTAATTTATTTGTAAAATATTTAAAAAAATGTATATAATAAAGAAAGTAAAATTCTAAACAGTATCAAAATAATTTTTTCAAAATTATTATCAGCTATAACTATTATTATAGAATGGATAAATTGGTTAATTGGCAAACCGGGTTAATCGGTCAATTGGTGAATAGTTGAGTTGGCTAATTGGTAAATCGATTAATTGGATAATCAGTTGATTGGAGGTTAGAGACTTATGAAACATAAATCAGTTGCTGACGGTGCTTATGAAATATTGATCAAACATAAAAAACCGTTGCATTATCGGCAAATTACTAAAGAGTTGACAAAAATAAGGCCGTTAAAGGTTAAGGAACCCTACTATGCTGTAAACGCCTCTATGAGTGGAGACAAAAGATTTACGAGGATAAAAAGAGGAGTATGGGGTTTGGTAAAATGGCAATATAAAGATGCAAACATTAAGTATTCCCTCACCAGTTATTGTTTAAAAGACGGTACCATGTTTTTAACCAGTTATATGAGACCCTTTTTTCCCAAAGAAGAAAATGCCGTTGAAATTACCTTTATAGACAAAGAAGGAAATGAAATAGAAGCAATAGTAAATAATGATCTCAATTGTTTAGTTGGACTAAAAGAATGGTATGAAAAGAAAAAACTGAAAGTAAACGATATTATTTTTGTTGGTCTTATTGACTATGATAGAAAAAGATACTTTTTGGTAACAGAAGATGAGGCCAAGATAGAACCTCAGGACGATTTAAGTGAAAAAATATTTAAAATATTGCAGGAAGCAGGACGTTCTCTAACTTATAAAGAAATATGTGAAAGGGTATTAGAGGTAGAAGTAAACGAAGAAAATTTATTTTCTAAATATATTGACAATATTTTGAGAAAAGACCTCCGGTTTATCGAAAATAAAGAAGAAATGTGGGGTCTCTTTGATTGGTTGAGTGAAATTGAAAAACTGCAATTAAAACTGAAAAATTCTGAAGATAACGAAAGTCTTAAAAAATTACTTCAAAAGGTCTTTGAATTTTTGGGTTTTGAGACTTCTATTGTATTAGAAGTAAAAGCATCTTTTATTTTAGCAAAAGCATTATTAGATTATAAAACGTACAATTTAATTATTGATGCAAAGTTATCAGATGAAAAAAGCGAAAAAATACAAAAGTATGAACATTGGAGCGAGTTGAGCAAGGTAAAAGAGGAAACAAAATCAGATTATTCGGTAATTGTTTCTCCAAATTTCGATTATGATAAACTACGCCGAAAAACAGATAAGAACAAAGTTATGTTGTTTAAGTTGAAGTGGTTATGCGATCTTATAGAAGAACACGATAAATTACCTTTTTCTTTAAGTAATTTGAAATCAATTTTTTCAGCAGATAATTCTGTTAAGAATAATATTTTTAGATTATTTGAAAAAAGAAAAATACTCTATAACAAAACAAAACTGATTAATATTATTATTAATTTATTACACGAGAATAGTGGTAAAAAACTTTATCTTAATGTAGAATCGCTAACTAAAATAATTAATCAAAAAACTGATGCATACATTGGGTTTAAAGGAGTGCAAGAATATGAAGTAGAAGAAATTACTAAAATATTTTCCTTGGAGCCATTTAATATAATACAAAAAACCGAAATGGGAAGCATTGTATTAAACTTTAAACCGGAATTAGCAAAAGAAAGATTAAATAAAGTTATTAAGGAAATGTTTTAGTATAGTGTAGAGCGGGTAGCGTATAGCGTAGAGTTAGATAAAAAGAATACAAAATCTAGAAGCCAAATTAGTATATAGTATGTAGTATATTGCAAAGAAAATAAAAGAAAAAAGTAAGGACCTATTTCATATGCCTCTATGTCTTCATCATTTGTTATTCATACCTTCACGGGAATGACATAAGACAATATGAATGACAGAAATTAGCAGGAATTACAATGATAAACAAAAATAGCAGAATATTAACTTATTGAGAATTTATCAAAAGAAGTTGGTAGCATGTTATACAGAATGATTTATCTTATACCTATACGCTATACGCTATACGCTATACTATACACGATATACGAGATAGAGAAGGAGCAAAATCATGAAAATAAAATGGTTAGGGCATTCTTCGTTTTTAATTGAATCTGAAAAAGGAATTAAAATTATCACTGATCCTTTCGATGAAACTCTTGGCTATAAACTCCCTCGAATTAAAGTAAACATTGTGACTGTTAGCCACGAACATTTTGACCATAATTTTGTGAGAGGAGTGAGAGGAAGACCGGTAGTTTTTAAAGGTCTGGTAAATAGAGAATCACATAAAATGGAATTTAGAGGAATATCAGCTTATCATGATAGCGTTTACGGAGGACAGCGAGGACCAAATACTATATTTGTTATAAAAGCGGATGGATTTAACTTGTGCCACTTAGGTGATTTGGGGCATATTTTAGATTCTGATAAATTAGCAGAGATAGGTACAATAGACATTCTATTTATTCCTGTGGGAGGATTTTATACCATAGATAACAGTCAAGCCACTCAGATAATTAAAGATATTGAACCTAAGATAGCAATTCCCATGCATTATAAGACGGAGGCAATTAAATTTTCTATAGACCCAGTAGAAGTGTTTCTATCAAATAAAGATAATGTACAAAGATTAGAATCGTGCGAGTTCGAAATAACAGAGGATAAATTGCCTAAAAATACCCAAATTTATGTTTTACAATATGAATAGTCTATAGTTATCGTATATCGTAAAGAAACAAAATTCAGAAGACAAGTTAGTATCGAGTATTGCGTTATGAAAATAGAATTCAGAAATAAGGAGATAGAATATTATATAGAGGAGATTTAATC
>NMQN01000285.1 GCA_003575245.1 Candidatus Atribacteria bacterium 1244-E10-H5-B2
GGTGCAATGTATGCCGAAGCAGTCAAAAAAATACAACCTCATATTGTTGCTACCGGTTTAAGGGGAATACTTACTGCCATGCTTCGCCTCCCCCTGTCATAACCGCAAGCAGACCGATAAGTCCACGCACATTTGGGAATAATTCCATTAAGGCACCCTCATTGCCTTTAGTCGCTTCTATTATTTCGTGCAGGATTTGCTTAAATCCTTTTGATTTCAAAGCAGATATATCGAACTCAATCCCCAGTTCCCTAGCCTTATCTGCTGCTTCACCTGTTCCTTTGGAAACACGAAGCATGGCAGTAAGTATTCCCCTTAAACCGGTAGCAACAATATGAGGTTGTATTTTTTTGACTGCTTCGGCATACATTGCACCAAGCTCGTTAAATGATAATCCGCATTCTGCAGCAAGTCCAGTTACCATGGATATAGTCGGTCCAAGCTCTTCCATTTTTACCTTACCGAGCTTTACTATGGTAAATAATTTATCGGAGATCTCCGCAGCAGTTCCGGCAGCTATTCCGTAGGCATTCATAACATAAGTCAGGGCATCGGCAGCCGTAAATGTATCGGTAACGGTGGCAACGGCAAGTTCAGTAGAGACTCGTAGTATATCCATTGCCTTTTTTCCATCATAGCCAGCACTTACAATTTGGTAAAGTGCTTTGGTGAGTTTTTGAGCAGTATCTGGGACAGTCTTTGACATATCAATTATTTCTTTCGATATGCCTTTAAAATTATTCTGCACCGCCTTTGAGATAGTCTGGACTTCCCTCATCGCAGTCTCGAAGTTTTTAGAAAAATTATAGGCAGATTTGGTTATTTTCGCAAAAACCAAAGTGGCACCAATAGCCAGGCCGGCAAAGACGTCCATTCCGGTTATGCTGCGGGTCAACCCACGCAATATTCCCTTTGCCTGGACCGCGCCTGTCTGCAATCCCGTATTATCGATTTTTGTTCGCCAATAAAGACTATCTCCTGTCATTAAAGCCATTTTATCCCACCTTTTTTAATCTTTCTTTTATCTTTTTATTTGCTGACCAGATATCCCAGCGCAAAGGTAATCTGTTATTGTTTAATCTAATCCCTTCGTTAAGATATTCCCCTGCTTTTTCATAGTTCTTTTTCTCGAATTCATAAATAGCCAGCCAGTTTAGGATCTCCGGTAAAACTATTTTCGTATTACTAATTAATAATTGCTCGTATAAACTTCCCTTTGTTTTAAAAATATCGAGTGCGATATCAAAATACTTTTTTGCCTTTTCATTATCCTTGCCGGTCCAGTAATTCCCTAACATCAAGTATATTTGAGAGATCCTGCTCGAATAATGACAGGCCTCTCTTTCTGTACTTTCCGCATTTTCTATATCATTTTTAGCTAGATACGAACCCACAAGATTAACAAAAACCTCAAGAAAGGCATTCCAGCCCTCATTATAATTTGCCTTTCTCATTTTCTTGATCCATATCTCACCATGGCGGATTGTATTTTCAAAATCTCTGGTGACATAATATGTCTTTACTAAATGGGTTAAATTATGTAGATTATCCGGATGTTCTTTAAACTCTTTTTGGAGTATCGGCAGGCTACGCTTCATTTTATTTTCTAATAATTTTTCGCCCTTCTCCCCCTGGAAAATATAGCCATAATGATTAAAAATTATATGAGGAGCAAAAAGATAGGGGGCTTTCAGGATTGGTTTATTATGAACGGCCTGCTCATAATGAAAATCTTTCTCATTTTTAAATATTCTGGGCTGTAACATTTCTGAATATTGCTTCCAATCCCGGGTATAATAGTTATATAAATTTACAAATACCGTTGGTTCTTTATATTTTGGATTCAGAATTATATCTTCTAGGGGATATAGGCACTCATGGCGTAATTCCTCATCTGCATCCACCTGCATAATTTTATCCCCGGTAGCCTTTCCGATCCCATAGTTGCGGGCTTTGCTGAAATCCCAGGGGACAAATTCCTTTTCATATACCCTGTCGGTAAATTTTTTGGCAATATTTATCGTCCTGTCTGTGGATCCGGTGTCCACTATAACCAGTTCGGTAAGTTTTTTTAGCATTTTATCATCTTTCATCTGAATAATAGGCAAAAAGGAATCCAGGCATCTTTGTAGATTCGCTTCCTCATTCTTGACTATCATGCATATCGATAACTTCGGTTTTTCCATTATTTCTCCTTTAAACAGCTTATGGGATTTACGCCCCAGTTACCTTTTATATCCGGTTTATAGGGTCCGGTCTCACAAATGATCCTTGCCCTTATTTCCCTTATTCCCTTTCCGTAATCAATATTGACAAAGACATCCCTGCAGGCATTCCCCACAAATTCGATCTTGATTATCTTCCATTCCTTCAGATTCTTTAATCCAAACCAGCTTTCCAATCGTCGGGCATTGTTTTTACTGAAAGCCCCCCTCCAGGTCGATTGGGTACATTTCACCATTTTTGCCCAGTTCTTCTTTTTCCAACTGATCAGGAATTTTTCCATTACCCTTTTTACTTTTTTGTCCATAAATCCCTTCCCTTTACAGGTTAATTTTGATAAATGATGTTTCCCTTTCAAATTTATCTAATTTCGCTCTTATTCCACGTGACGGATCATAATATTTATTATTATTCCAGATACAAAAATGTTTATTCTTATATCCGAAGTAATGAATAGTGACTATACAGAGTTTTGGTTTATTATTCTTTTTTATCCTGACAGCTTTATTACTGCAGGATATTCCCCTTTCTCGTAAGGCATAGTATAATTTTTTTGTACCCGTTTTACCCCTTGAATTAAATAATTTTATTGATTCATTAAGGGATATTCCGGCAATCATTGCCACGCATGTCTGGCCACATAGATTTGAATTATCGGGTTGTCTGATTAAATTGATCTTCAAAATAAACCTTTCAATTCGTTTATATCTTTAATCTCTAAATCTTTCGCCTTTTTGTTTTTGTCATCTCCGGGCTTGTAACTGGGAATACTACTCATCAGCATCGCCAGGTTAGTATATGAGTAATTCCATAAGATATCCCTCATGGACATCCGGGGAAAATAATGCATCAATCCGCCGATTATTCGCCAGGGGTTGCCTTTTTCTTGTTCTGTAGAAGGTTCATCCCCTTTATCGAAACTAAAGACGCCAAAAAAGGGTTTACATCCATTTGTTGAACTATCAAGGTCATCAGCTTCAACCCCTCCTTCGCGGTCAGATTTTCATTCAGAAATCTAATTAGACTTTTCGGTGGTTCTTTTTCGCTATTGACAATTCCGTAGGCGATCATCTTAATCATTTTGTCTTTATTCTCGATTATATTCTTTGCCCCCAGGTCCAAAAGATTGATTTCCTTATTCTCGTCTTTCATGGCCCCTACCAATTCATCAGTATCTAGATCCAATAAAATTTTACTGATTTTTAGTAGGGTCCCCATTCTAATAGGGAAAATAATGAATTTTCTTTCAGCGGGGATTAAATTAAGTTTATGAAGTATATTTTTATTCTGGATGGTAATGGTAAAATCAACCCCCTTTTCGAGAATTGAATCTATGGCGTCCCGGCGGATCTGATTATTTTTATCTTCACTCGGGGCCCCGAGCTTATCCTTGATTACTTTTTTTTTATCCTTTTTGGTCATATTTTATCCCTTTTAAATTATACCCGCCCTAATAATATTTCTATATAAAAGGGCGGGTAATAGATAACTTTTATGGAAGAACCGTCATTTTAATTGGAGCAATGGTACTAGCACTAGGTAACAGCACATCAGCGGTAAATGTGACCTGCCCTGATTCGGTCTTGGCAAATCTCAATTCCCCGCCGGCATAAAGAGAAGCTCTGGCTATTTCGAACTTTAATTGTTTAGCGTTTATTAGTTTAGAAGTAAGTTCGAAAGCCCTCTCACTTATCACTATCGCCGTATGAGGAGATTTCCAAATAGATGCACCACTTGCGGATCCCCCGAAAGCGTTTATCATTATGCCAGTTCCCATATCCCTTGTGGCAAATTCTATAGTCTTCTTGCCTCCGGTAATTATTTGTACATCAGGATATTCGGTTTCCTCGCAGAATAGATCGGCCACCGAAGGAGCATTAATCACAATATGTGCACTGTCTGGGACTATGTGTTGCACAGTAACAAGAGCAGCAAGAGACGGTCCTATTTTTATTGATTCTAATCCTATCAGTCTTATATTACTCATTTTGTATTACCTCCAGTAATTTATTTTTCTATGAAACAATTTATTCTCAAATTTACATAACTCATCGATTTCTGGTCAGTATCTTGTAACAATATTTGATTTGTTATCTCAAAAACATAATAATTGGACGTGTTATTATACGCTTCTATTACAACCACTACTTCATTAATAATCGCCTTCAATTTTGTTATATCCGGGGTTCCGTTGTCAAAGTTTTTACAATAGCAATTGATCATAAAGGTAGCATTGTTTATTATTTCATCTCCAACATAATTAGATAAGGGAATTATCACAATATCCTGTAACTCGGAATTTAAAGGTTTTTTGTTCCGGTAAACCCGGCCATCATCAAGTGTATCTAAAACTAAGGCTGTATTAAGCATGGGATACAATATATCGTTTATATCGAATGTCGTTATCATAAACTGTATTCCTTTATCTTTGATTTTAAGAGGGCTTTCGCTGCCGGCACGCTACCGGTAATTACATCATAGCCCTTCGATTCGACCGCCGCGGCATATTCCATGCCCGCAACTACGATCAAGACAAAACCTTTACTATTTTCTCTCAATACTTCATTCGCTATTTCTTTTGCCTGGGCTCTGCCCTCAGATTTCCCCTCTATGTTTTCCTGAATGATATTTCCATCCCGGGCAATGATATATCCGATCGAACTTCTCAGGTTTCCGGTCTGATCTTTATATGTTTTTATGGTCCTGGCATCATTGACGAAATTCTCGCCTACCATGGCCAGTGTCCAGATGATCCTTTGCTCTATGCTGACCGTGAATCTGTCTATCCGTCTGTCTACATCCCCTTGTCTAAATCCAGGAATCAAAGGCATATTAACACTTCATTTCTATATGTTTTTGATATTCAAACAATTGTAAAATTATATGTTCCTTGCTAAAAAAGGTTAATTTTGCAGCCTTAGGAACGCTTCCCGCACCGGAAAAAATCGGAGAAGAAACAAACCAGCTATATCCGATCATGTCCCCGGATTCCCCTATAATATATCTAGTTGAATTCGGTTGAATATTACAGGCAATTACTGTTGTTACTGTGCTCCCCTCTGTATATATTCCGGCTGTGCTATATGTCCCAGGGATATGGTAACTCAAAGTCGCCGTATGAGGATATCTCTTTATCACCAGATTGCCTCCCCGGTAACTGTCGCCTCGTCCATATTGTATTTTTTCAGGATCCTCTTTGCCATTGCGATTAATTGAGCCCCATTATATTTTATTGCCAAAGCTCCTTCTCTTAGGTCGGGATGTGCAGCCAAAGTAAAATATAAATCGGCTGCACACAAATCTATATCTTTAGCATTTGCTGCGACATAAGTTCCTGCTGTCGCAACCCCTCGATCTAAAAGAAGTTTCTCCAATAAATTATCATTACTATATTCAGTTTGTGATTGAAGCGCATCTTTATTGGTCATGGTCATTTTAGACCGCCCAAGCAGTAGCTTCTGTATCGAGATTATATATATGATCTATGGATGGACAACTTGGAAACGCATTTATTTCACCTTTTGTGTATTGAGTTACAGGATCGATTTGACTCCAGGAAGAAATCAAAATACCTCCCTTTTTGGCTTGTACCGTTTGTTTAGGTGGGTTGGTTTCTTCTGCAATAGGACCTCGAAGCGTATTTCCGCATTGTATAGCATCTATAAAAACTACATGCTTACTTGAACCAGCTGCATTTAACCAGGGATCAACATTTTTAATTGTATGGTCCTCTTCTTCATAAGCTACCCTTGTATCAATTACTATTATCTGGGGAAGCCCGAAAGTTTTCAATGCTCTATTTATTACTTCTTTAGATGGATACATAGCTATTTTTGCAGCACCCCAAGTCGTATAAGGTATTACAAAATTCTTAACTTCATCTGCAGTTACCATCTCTGAAAATTTTGAATCGTTCATCAGTATATATTGAGGATTCGCTCCGGCTGTCTTTGCAGCCTTTACAACAGCCCGAATATCTGTTATAGGTAAGATTAACTTCGGATCTGCAGCATTCCAATATCTTGCAGCACTGACCATTTTCTTTCTATTGGCTACTGGGAGCTGAAAATTTACTACTTCTTCGGTAACTACTCCACCAACATTATTTACTTTAGAGAGGG
>NMQN01000146.1 GCA_003575245.1 Candidatus Atribacteria bacterium 1244-E10-H5-B2
CTATGGTCAGCACTTTGGAAGAGGCTAAAAGAGCTGTATCTTTATCTAAGTACATTCAAAAAGGGGATCAAAAAAGAGAACGATTCAGAGGATTAATAAATGTTAGCCGGGCAGCTGGATATGGTATAACTGTCGACGAAAAATGTCACATTGAGACTTCCAACAAAGAGATTATACTAATTGTTCAATTTGAAACTAAAGAGGCAGTTGATAATCTGGATGAAATTCTCAAGCTCGAAGAGATAGATGTAGTTTTTATTGGAGCTGCTGATTTATCCCAATCATTAGGTTTTCCCGGAGAATATAATAATCCGATTGTAAAAAACATCATAAAAGAGGCAATTAAAAAGATACTAAATTCGGGTAAAGCAGCTGGTGTGGTAGTTTCATCACCTGATTCGATAAAATACTGGATTGAATTAGGGGTAAAGTTTATTACCTGTCATCAAACCCTGATTTTAACGGAAGCATTAGGTAATTTTGTGAATAGCTTTAATAAGATGACCCATATAAATTAATATTTTCTATTCTTTTTTCTCCTGGCGTTTGCGCTGATAATGTCGGTGGGCTTTAGCTCTGTTACCACAATCTTTCATATTACACCAGCAGCCTACATACTTTATTTTTTTTGTTTTCCCGAGAATAGACATCCGTTCCAATCATAATAATTAAAATTAGAATAGTTAGAAAAGAATTAATAAATTTTATTATTTTATATTTTTTTCCACGTAGCATTTCTACTTTTTCTTTTCAGATTTTAATTTCTTTTCCCGAGAGTAACCCTTAATTACAAAAGAGAAGAATTTTCGCAAATTACCAGAAGATAAACGGTGCAGTTCTATCATGTTGGGAAATAAACGAAGCAACATTAATAAAGGTATTAGAATGGACAAGTAAATAATATAAGATGGTTCCTGCATCATCCAGCTCGATAAAGGAATTAAGATAAAACCTAAACCCATACTAAAAGAAAAGTTCTTAATTAAACTAAAAAATATGATAACCAGGATGAACCATAGTAGTAATTGCCTTTTCATCAAGACCATCATAATACCCAAACTAGTAGCCACTCCTTTGCCACCACGAAAATTAAGAAAAATGGGCCAGTTATGTCCAACAATGGCCATTAAAGAACATAAAATCATGCCTGAACTGTTCATTCCCAGGGATTGGGCTATCCAGATTGGAACTGCCCCCTTGGCTGCATCAATTAAAAAGGTAATAGAAGCATGAAAAGGACCGAGCAGATGATAAATATTTAAAGTCCCCATATTTTTGTAACCATATTTTCGAATATCTCCGCCCTTTTTCTTTTTGAAAATTAAATAAGCTGTTGGTGTCGAACCAAATAGATAGCTTAGGCCAGCTCCTAATAAAATGTTCATCTAAATCCCCCCAACTTAGTCGTCTTATACTTCATAATTATTCTTATAAGTAAGTACAAAATTATATTTAAATTACCACCTATATTAATAATACAACAATACAACAAAAGTTTCAAAAATCCTTTTTTATCATTTCTCGTTCTATTCTTATAACTAATTCAAGATACTATCTTAAAAATCGCAAATGGTCACTAAGACAATAATAGAAGGTAGTTGACAGACTAATTATACTTCCTGTTCAACAATACCTTTTTTTGAAAGGAATAGAAATAAGTAAGTGAAGCAGGATAATACTAAAACAGCTGAACCTATAAACCAGGCAATAGTGATGGAAAAAGAATTTGAAATATAGCCCATAATCAGGGCACCTAATAGACCTCCAATTTGTAAGAAAAGTGATTCAAAAGACAATAACGTTGAGCGTTTTTCGGAAGGTATTTGATAATTAAAAATTGTAGCATGAGGGGCATTGCTCATTCCATTATATAAGAAAAGGGTTAGGTAAAAGATAGTAAATCCAGCAATCTTATTTTGTAATGCTAATATAAAAAACAATACTCCCATAAAAAATCGTATCAAGAAAAGAACTAATGAATAATTGTTTTTGAATAACTTACAAAGTGGAGTTATTAACACATTGCCTAAAGATCCAGCAAAAAAGTAACCTGCAGTTAATGCCCCAAATATCCAGGTTTGCGAGTCAGATCCTAATATATTTTTCACTTGGGGCTGCCAAAATGTTTCTAAACCTGAGAATCCCACCCCCCAGCAAAAGTAGATAAAAGAAAAAAACCATTATTGTACTAATATCTTAATTAATTGTGGTTAATCGTTCCCATCTTTTTTCAGAAATATCTTTTTTACAGATTTCAATTAATTCGTCAATTACTTTTTGCTTTAATATTTCTTCAATAGGGATATTTTTAGAAATTTTAATTTGATGTCTGAAACCATTTGCAGGATAGTTATTTCTAAAAGCAACGATATTTATGGTGTTATCATCACGGAATATTCTAATTTCAAAGTTTTTTTCTTCAAAAGAAAAGGGAACTTTCTTATATAAAATCATAGTCATTATTTTAATTAACATCTCCTATTTTACAATTGAAATTCTTCCGGTTCCGCATTTTTAAAATTTTCCTGACAGGATTTAAAGGCATGGTCAATAGCATCCCAGATTTTTTTAAGCTGTTTTTCATCCCAATTGTACATTCGTTTATTGGAACATTGCGATAAACTTCGCAAACTATCTAACACCCGTCGGATTCTTTTTTCAGCAACACGCTTAAAACGTTGTTCTTTTGTTTCACCTTTCATAAGTTCCTCCATTTAATCAAAACATTATTTTAAATATAATATACACTAAAAAGAACTTTATGTCAATCAATATTTTTAATATAATGTTTTATTATAAATTTATTAGTCTTCAAAACCCGGAGAATAATCCTGAAATTCATTATCAGCAAACTGCTACTGAAATCTGGAAGGAAATGAAGGGGAAAGTAGACGTCTTTGTAGCTGGGGAGGAAGTGGAGGAACCCTTCAGGGAATTGGAAAATTTTTAAAAGAAAATAATCCCAAAGTTAAAATTGTGGTAGTGGAACCAAAAAACAGTTCCGCCTTATTAGGACAAGAACCAAGGCTTCATCAGATTCAGGGAATCGGTGATGGGTTTATACCTGCTGTCCTGGATGTGAAACAGGTAGATATGGTATTCACTGTTACTGATGAAGAGGCCATTGAAACTACTCGCCAGCTTTCTAAAGAAGAAGGATTGCTGGTGGAGACTTCATCGGGAGCTAATGTCTTTGCCGCCCTTCATGTGGATAATGGACGTAACCGGGTGGTGACTGTATTACCTGACCGGGCAGAGAGATATTTCAGTACCACACTGCATTAATTCTCATTAGTTTATCGAAGAACCGTCTCCTGACTGTCTCCTGACAAATTTTACCTGACAAGTTTTGTTTCAGTATCTCTAAAAATATCTCCACTAATTTAGGTTCAAACTGAGTGCCGCTTCCTCGTTTAAGCTCCTGGATAGCTGTTTCTTCGGTTAGGGCTTTACGATAGGGTCGGTCGGATTTCATGGCATCATAGGCATCGGCTACGGCCAGGATGCGAGCACCCAGGGGAATGTTTTCCCCAGATAATCCATCAGGGTAACCTTTACCATTATACCACTCGTGATGGTGTCTGATTAATGGCCTGATTGGTTGTAATAATTCTATAGGTTGAATGATGCCTTCGCCAACAAGAGGATGTTCCTTTATTTCATCGTATTCCTCGCCGGTTAAACCCTTAGAATTATTTAAAATAATTCCCCTTACCCCAATTTTTCCGATATCGTGCAGCATTGCTGCATATTTTAATAACTCTTTCTCTTCTTCTGGTAGGTCCAGCTTTTGGGCGATTAATACTATATACTCCACAACTCTTGCTGAATGGCCATGAGTATAGGGGTCTTTTGCTTCGATAGCTTGGGCCAGTGCTTTTGCAATTTCAAAATAACTATCCTTAATTTTTTGATATAAGCGGGCATTATTAATAGCGACTGCCGCCCCCTCAGAAAAGGATCTTAGTAAGTCTATTGTATCGGGGCTAAGGGAAGTATTTTCTAAATTTATAACCCCTATTACTTTATCTTCTACAATTACAGGAATTATTAAAAGTTGTTTTATCCGCCTACGAATTATCTTTATTTTTGAAAAATGTTTGTCACTTTCTAAGTCTTCAATATATAAGAATTTTTTGTTCTTAACTACCCAACCGATAGTATTTTCATTTTCGGCAAAAGTAATCTTATCAATATTTTTTTCACTCTTATCATAGGGAATTTTAATAAAGAAAATACGTTTCTTTTTATCTAAAAGCATAATTGAACCCCTGCCTGCACCGCTTATTTTAATAGAAAAATCTAAAATAGTTTGTAAAACATCATCAAGCTTTAATGTCGAACTAATAGTTCGGGAGATCTGATAAAGTACGGATAGTTGGTCTTTAGATTTTTTTAACTCCAGGGTTCGAAATCTAACTTTCTCCTCTAATTTATTACTAAATTCTTTTAACTTTTTCTTGTTTTGACTTAATTCTTCATTTTTTTCTTTTAATATCTGAGCAAAGTTTTTACCGGTAATAAAGATTAAAGTAAAGGCTACTCCTACAAGCAGGATGGTAGTAACAATATATTGACTATCTTGATAAAGATAAGGGGTTAATTTGAATAGACCTTTATAGGGGATGAGATTAAAATATTCTAATAAAACTATAAGACTGTAACCAATAAAAGCGATAGAGGTAATGATTATTCCTTCTTTGGGGTTGGAGAAAACACTGGCATAAAGTATGATAAAGACATAAAAAATGACCCCAATCCATAGTGCGCCACCAATATAATAAAAAATAGCGGTCATGAATGATATTCCTATAATATAGTGGATAAAATTGAAGTTCTTTAATGTTTTAAGATTAATTTCCCTCTTTTTTATAAAGTATTGAGCTAAGTAGCTGTAAGCAGCCCAACCAAAAATAAGAAATAAAATTTCCGTATAAATAGAAATTTGGAAGAGATATTTTAAAATAAAAATAACAATAAAGAAAGCTGTTAAAGTGAAACAGCTAAAAGTAAAATCAATTATTAATCTTTCTTTTATATTATTAATTTCTTCGTTTTCGGGATTTTGATTTAGATTGATAATTCCTTCCTCCTTGTTTTTTCGTGATTTTTAGTATAATTACGTACGATTAAATATTATACTATTATACTACTATACTACACATTTTTTAAAAATCCTTCTTTTTTCCAATATTTTCTAAATTTTTTCAGTTATTAATTAATTGTGGGATAAAAAGCGATAAACAAATTGACTTTGCAAATATAATTTTTAGGCATTATAATATTAACGAAATATAAAAAACCATTAATCAAATAATTTTAGATGGGGATAGAGAGAAGGCTAAAAACCATAAGCCTTAAAAGGATAAAGTGGAATAAATGAAAGGTAAAGAAAAAACTAAAGAACGATTAATAGATGAATTAGCGAGATTGCGTACAAAAATTACTGAGTTAGAACATGTAAAAAGAAGGAATATAAACAGCTCATCACCTATGGAAAGATATTTTAATCAATAAGAGGGAGTGATCAAATGAAAAAGATTCGATGGGGTGTCCTGAGTACCGCTAGAATTGGTACTGAAAAGGTGAGTACCGCCAGAATTGGTACTGAAAAGGTAATTCCCGCTATGCAATTGGGCGAGTATTGCACGGTTGCCGCTATTGCTTCGCGTAAGTTGGAAAAGGCACAGGCAGCAGCCAGGCAATTAGATATAGAAAAGACTTACGGGTCATACGAAGAATTGCTGGACGATCCCGACATTGATGCTGTTTACATCCCGCTTCCCAATCATCTACATGTATCCTGGACCATCAGAGCACTGAAAGCCGGTAAACACGTTTTGTGCGAAAAACCCATTGGCCTGAATGCAGCCGAAGCTCAGAAATTGCTGGACACTGCCAGGAAATTTCCACACCTAAAGGTTATGGAAGCATTTATGTACAGGCACCATCCGCAGTGGCAGTGGGCAAAGCAGCAGATTACCGAAGGGAAAATCGGCAAAGTGCGGACGATTCAGACTTTCTTCTCCTACTACAATACCGACCCCGATAACATTCGAAACAAAGCTGGCCTTGGTGGCGGGGGATTGATGGATATCGGTTGTTATTGTATTTCGCTTTCGCGGTTTATCTTTGGGGCTGAGCCCTGGCGGGTCTGTGGCATTATGGAAGAAGACCCAAATATGAAAGTCGATCGTCTGACTTCTGGCATACTGGAGTTTAGCAGCGGTACTTCCACATTTACCTGTGCGACCCAGCTGGTGCCTTACCAGCGGGTTAACATCTTTGGCACCAAAGGGCGGATTGAAATCGAAATTCCTTTCAA
>NMQN01000125.1 GCA_003575245.1 Candidatus Atribacteria bacterium 1244-E10-H5-B2
ACGGGGGGGCCTCTAAATTTTTGCCACCAGAGCGGTATTTGAGCGTTTTTTGGGGTAGATTATCAAGTGGAGATCCTTAGAACGATAGAAGTTTGACAAACTTCTAAATTTTACATATAGTATTATTAAAAGAACAAGCCCGCTATCATCCTTTGAACGAGATAAGCGGGCCCGAACGCGAGCCGAAGTCCTTTACTGTTCCTCGAGCTCTTAACTTATTATATCACATAAAGGATGAAAAACAATAAGGGGCTTGGCTTCGGTTAAGAAGACAGGCCTTTTTTATTAGGAGGCAAAGAGGAAAAATGGTAATTAACCCGATTAAGAAAAGGAGAGAAGGGAAGGGGCTCACCCAAGCAAACCTAGCTCTCTTATTAGATATAACACAAATCTACGTTTCACAGTTTGAGACAGGAGGACTTGTCCCTTCTAAAAAACAGATCAAAAAGCTCGTTGAGATTCTGGACCTTGATGAAGAGACATTTAATAAAGAGCTTTCCCAATTCTATCAGGCTAAAAAGAAAGAGCTAAAGAAACAAATAAAGGAGAGGTAAGATGATACTGAAATATCTCTGTAAAAAGTGTAGGGACTACCCAGGTAGATATGGCTCTCCTGATAGGAGTCTCCCAGGTTCATATTTCCCAGTTTGAAACCGGGGGGACTCGTTCCTTCCGAGAAATACAGCAAAAAAATTACCGAGATTCTGGGCATCAGTCCAGAAGATTTAGATAAAGAACTACACCAATTCTACGAGGAAAGAAAGAAGGAGTTAAAGAAAAGGATAGAGGGGGAACAAGGGATGCCAAAGTACCGGTGTAAAAGATTGTGGAATAGTTTTTTCTTGGCTCCTAATTTATTATATTGAATATAGGAAAAAAGACAAGAGAGAAGGTTAGTGCTCATTAAGTAGTAAAGAATTTTTTTTCATCAGAAAAAACTACACACAAAGTATTGATACAAACGAGGCAATTCGAGTTATTGATAAGGTAAAGGGGAGGATATGGATGAACAAAATCAAGGCAGGGATTATCGGAACCGGATTCGTTGGGGCGGTTCATGTTGATGCTGTCAGGCGTCTTGGGTTCGTTGAACTGGTTGCAGTTGCCGAGGCAAATGAGGAATTAGCGCAGGAAAAAGCAGCTAATTTCTATATTCCTCGCGCCTATGGAAACTACCTGGACCTCATTCACGATCTGGATGTTCAGGTCGTCCACAATTGTACCCCCAATAATCTCCATCTAAAAATCAATACCGCCATCATCGAAGCCGGGAAACATATCTTCTCAGAAAAACCGTTAGGCATGAACCACTTCGAATCACACAAGATGCTTGAACTGGCTAAAAAACATCAGGTGGTGCATGGGGTGAATTTCAATTATCGGATGTATCCTCTGGTTCAGGATATGAAATGTCGTATCCAAAAAGGGGAATTAGGAAAAATCAATCTGGTCCACGGTTCATATTTACAAGATTGGTTATTCTACGATACTGATTATAACTGGCGGGTAGAACCTGAAACCAGTGGGGCCACCCGGGCGATCGGCGATATCGGTTCCCATTGGTGTGACCTAGCCCAAATTGTTACCGGTCTTAAAATCACCGAAGTCTTCGCTGATTTATCAACTATCATTCCAGTAAGGAAGAAATCAAAAATCGTCGAAACTTTCTCTAAAAACCGGCATCTCACCAATTATGAAGAAATTGATGTTAAAACCGAAGATTGGGGAGCAGTTTTAGTCCACTTTGAAAATGGAGCCAGAGGGGTTTTCTATGTCTCTCAGGTTTCCGCCGGAAGAAAATGTTATTTCAACATCGAAATCAACGGATCAATCCAATCATTCTACTGGAATCAGGAAAAAGGAGATCGGATGTGGGTCGGCCATCGGAGCGAACCCAACTATGCCATTATGAGGGACCCCAATCAGCTCGACCAGCAATGCCGGCGTTATGCCTTCGCACCCGGAGGCCATCCCGAAGGCTGGCTGGATAGTTTTAAAAACAATCTCTATGCTTATTATCGCTATATTGCCGACGGGAAAAACATTGAAACTGAAAAACCAGATTTTGCCACCTTTTATGACGGCTACAGTATATCCTGCATCATCGATGCCATTGCCGAGAGCCATCAAAAAGGAATGTGGATAAAAGTCAATTGCTAAAGGAGGAGTGAATATGAAGATGAAACCAACCTTTGGAGGACCAGGGGCCTATGTTATTGGAGAAGAAGAAAAACGAGAAGTGATGGAAGTCTTGGAATCAGGGTATCTTTTCCGTTATGGATCGGAAGATGATCCAAATTTTAAGCGAAAAGTGGTCACCTTAGAAAATGAGGTTGCCGATTTTATTAGAGTGAAACACGCAGTGGCGGTTAACAGCGGTACCAGTGCCTTGCTCACTTGTTTGGCCGCTCTCGGTATCGGACCGGGTGATGAAGTGATTGTTCCCGGATATACCTTCATTGCTTCCATATCTAGTATTATCATGTCTCGAGCAATACCGATCTTGGCCGAAATTGATGAATCACTCACTCTCGACCCGGTCGATGTTGAAAAAAAGATTACCGATAAAACCAAAGCCATCATGCCGGTGCATATGTTGGGGAACCCGTGTAATATGGATATCATCATGGATATAGCACGTAAGCACCATCTCCTGGTGATCGAGGATTGCGCCCAGGCTGCCGGCGCATCATATCATGGGAAAAGAGTGGGAAGCATCGGTGACATTGCCGTTTTTTCACTTAATGTTTTTAAGACTATCAACGCTGGGGATGGCGGTATCGTGGTCACCGATAACTACGCTTATTACGAACGAGCCTTTGCTTTTCATGATCAGGGACACAAACCCATGCGAATGGGAGTGGAGGTCGGAAAACGAAGTATCATCGGTTTGAACTTTCGAATGAACGAATTGACGGGGGCGTTTGCTCTGGCCCAGGTTCGGAAAATCAACCGTATTCTGGCAACCCTCCATGAGAAGAAAAATAAGTTGAAAACCGTAATTGCCGGGATCCCGGGAATTGGCTTTCGGAAAATCAATGATGAAAACGGGGAATGTGCCACCTTACTCACTTTACTCTTTAAAGACCAAGCCACCGCTGATGCCTTTGCAGAAAAAGCCGGCACTAAAACTTTGGCTCATTCTGGGTGGCATGTTTACAACTACATGGAACAGATTCTCCAAAAGAAAACCGCCACCACCTATCCCTGCCCTTACGAATGCCCGGCGTATGGTAAAGATATTCAATATTATCCCCATATGCTTCCCCAAACTGACAATATTCTAAATCGAGCCATTAATATCAGCGTCGGGGTGGTCGATAAAGGGTTGGGTTCAGGATTCGGGATCAATATTAACTCCACTGATGACGAAATCAATGCTGTGGCGGAAAAAATAGAAAAGTATATGAAAGAAATATCATGAGTAAGTTTATTATTTAAAGTGAAAAAATTTATCGAAGGTATATGGAGGTAACTAAAATGAAACTAAACAATATAGTTGTTGGATCTATGGGGTCGTATTTAGATTTTATTGATTTAGGATGGGAACCCGTTCTGAAAGGGATTGCCGAAGCAGGTTTTAAATATGTTGAGCTCAGTGCATCCCAAGAGTGGCAATCACATATAGACGTGAAAAAGATATCTAATGAAGATATAAAGCAGTTAAAAAAGCTTCTTGAAAAGTATGAGCTTACTCCAATAGCTATAAGTGCACATTGTGATTTAACTTGTCGAGAGGGCTTTGAAGCTTTTCTACGACGAATGGACTTTGCTAAAGAATTTAATATTGAGTTTCTTATTACTGGCACTGGCAAATGGATAGACGATAAAGACCTGGATAATTTTTACAAAAATATAGAAGATATTTCTGAATATGCGAAAAAGAATGACCAATTGGTAACATTAGAGACACACGGAGACGGCAAGTCTGGAGAATCCCATACGGATTCTGGTAAATTGTACCTGCCAATTATAAAGCACATTAATAAAAAAAACATTCGGGTTTGTTATGATACCGGGAATGTAATTTATTATCAGGCGGTTCGACCCGAGGACGATATTTACCATATTGCGAAATATATTGGTTACATGCATCTTAAAGACAAAAACTATGGCAGAGGCGTCTGGAATTTTCCGGCTATTGGGCAAGGAACTATTAAATTTAGTCGCATATTTGACACTTTAAAAAATGTTGGATATTCGGGACCTTTATCTGTAGAAATTGAACTTACCCCATCAACTACCCAAAAACATTGGGAAATTTCTGATTTCAATAAAGCTCATGTTCTATCATATGAGTTTCTTAAAAATTATTTTTCTTCTCTGTAATATTTGTACACAACATTAATTTAAATATATTAAATTATTTTAAGGAGGATTTTTTAATGAAAAGTAAAATAGGTGCCACTACTCTTTGCTATGCTGGTTTTAGTTTAGATGATGCCTTAAGAGGTATTGCCAAGGCAGGTATTAAATATGTTGAGCCTTCTGCAATGCATGAAAGTTGTGGAGCCCATTCAGAATTAACTGAACATATTATTCCGGAGAAAATGACCAAACAAGACTTAGAATCTCTAAAATATAAATTTAAAGACTATGGACTTCAACCCATGAGTATAAGTGGGCATGCCAATCTGGTAGTAAAAGAAAGTGTTGAGGCGTTAAAAAGTAGAATAAATTTAGCTAAAGAAATTGGTGCTGAAATAGTGAATACGAAAGTTGGTGATCCATCGTCCGAAGAAGAAGTTAATATGTTTTATAACAATATTGCACAAATTGCCTATTTTGCTTCTCAAAATAATGTAATTGTTGGGTTAGAGACTTCGGGTAGTTATTTCAACACTGCACAAAAAGCAGCTCCAATTTTGAAAAAAATCAATTCACCTTTTATTCGCCTCAATTACGATACTGCTAATGTGATTTATTATGCTGGAGTTCGTCCTGAAGAAGATATTGAATATGGCATTGAATTTATTGCGCATATACATTTAAAAGACAAAATTGGAGGTAAGGGAGAATTTAATTTCCCCTATCTAGGGAAAGGGAACATCGATTTTAAAAAAATATTTACCATTCTCCAAAGAAATCGTTTCGAAGGACCGCTGAGTATTGAAGTCGAATTTGATGGAAAAAGAAAAGAAACTTTAGATGATGTAGATTATGCAGTCAAAAAATCATTTGAATTCTTAAAAAATATATTAAACATTTGAATTTATCCTGTATAAAATACATCGTTATAGAAATGGAGGTGATATATGAAATTCTAATTTAATAATCTTTAACGTTATGTTTAGTATATTCAAATTTAATAAGGAGGATTTATTAAATGAAAAACAGAACTTTTTTAAAAATTACCTTTTTGATGATTTTTGTCAGTATAGTTTTTCTTTGTGCAAGCACCGCCCTATCTCAAGAAAAAATTGCTTTAACTTTTTGGCATCATGAGACACCCGCACATCGTGTCAAGGCCTTTCAAACGGTCATTGATAAATTCGTTGAAAAAAATCCCAATATTCAAATTACCCAAGAAGTTGTCACCTGGGATGATGTATGGCCAAAAACATTAGCTGCTATTAGTGCGGGTACTACTCCTGATTTTCAGTTTGATCTACCAGAACTCAATATTTCTGCCTATCTTTCAGGAGGGCTCTTACCCCTCGATGATTTGATAAAAGAAATTGATGAAAAGCAAAGATTTTTTAAATCGGTGCTCGATCCTTACTATCACGATGAAAACTATTGGGGCGTACCGGTATGGCATATACCTTTTGCTTTAATATATCGTCCCAGTTTATTGGAAAAATACCTGGGAACTAATCAACCTCCATCGAATTGGACAGAATTGCTCGATTATGCTGAAAGACTAACTGTTGACACCGATGGTGACGGAAATGTGGATCTATTTGGAATGGGTTTGGTAGCGGGAAGGACACTATGTACTGCTGAGCAGATATGGCCCTTCTTAGCTCAAACTGGAGCCACTTTATTTGATGAAAAAGGAAACGTTAATTTTAATAGCCCTAATTCAGTGAAAGCAGTACAGATGTATAAAGATCTTTTTAAATATGCTCCGCCTGCTGCTACAGGTTGGGCTTGGGGCGAATTGGAAATGAACTTTTCCGCAGGCAATATAGCGATGATGCCTTATTTTGGGTCAGTGTTAAAAACATTTTATGAATCGGAAAACCAAGATCTTGCCTCTGCTGCCCTGCCCTATCCCGAAGAAGGTCAAAAAGGGACTCTGGTATACCCATCGGCCATCATGGTTTTTAAATCGGCAGAAGAAAAGGGACATTTAGATGCAGTCAAGTCGTTTATCCGTTTTTTGATGGATCCCGAGAATAATTATCTTTTAACGGCTGTACAGGAACCCGGGTTATATCTACCAACAACCCTAGCCAATTTAGAAGCAAGTAATTTCTGGGACTACGGCCCCATCGCAGAGTATAAAGATTTTGTCCAGCCATTAGCAGATGCTGTAAAATATGGTAGTTTATTTGGGTTTACTTATGGCGCTAACAACTTGGCTATTGGAGCAATTTCAGGAGAATTGTTATTAGCGGATCTTGTTCAAAAAGCAGTAATAGAAGGGCTTTCGTCAGAAGAAGCAGTTAAATGGGCACATGAACGAATGGAAAAACTATCATCGGAACATAAATAGACATAAAATGAGCCGCAAAGAAAGAGATACTTTAAAGCATCTCTTTCTTTGCGGACACAATCTTTTCCTAAAGATGATAAATGATTAGATGAATAAAATTAAGAATAATATTTTTGGATATTTATATCTTTCCCCAGTTTTGGTTTTAATTATAGTTTTTCTAATATATCCATTTTTAAATGTGATAAAAGTATCATTTTTTTCGGCAAAATTTGGATTCGGTGAAATGAGTTACGCAGGACTCAAGAATTATATATCATTGTTTCAAGATGAAGTATTCTTAAAAAGTATTTATAATTCAGTGATTTGGACGATTGGAAATGTGTTATTGCAATTATCCATACCACTCGGAATAGCTCTCCTTTTAAATAGAAAGTTTAAAGGCGCCACCCTCATTAAAACTTTAATAATAATTCCTTGGATAGCTCCGGTTGTGGGAATTGCTATGATCACCAAGTGGACGTTAGAACCACAATTGGGCATTGCTAATAGGATTTTACTCAGTCTTGGTTGGATTGATAAACAGATTAATTTCTTAGGGAGTATGAATAATGCTTTTCCGACTTTATTGTTTATAAACAGCTGGCAATTTATTCCTTTCGGTACCATTTTAATATTGGCAGCCCTGCAAACCATATCTACCGAATTATACGATGCGGTAAAAATCGATGGAGCCAATTCCTGGCAAACATTTTGCTATTTAATTTTTCCCATTATTGGCTCTATGATTGGTTTTGTATTTTTCTTTGGTCTGGTATACAGCCTAAACTCCTTTGCTCTTATTTGGATTACGACAAAGGGAGGGCCAGTTAACGCCACCATGACTCTGCCAGTATTGATATACCAAAAAGCCTTTATGAGTTTTAATGCAGGTGAGGCTTCTGCTATCGCAACACTTATGGGTGCTCTACTCATTATTATTGGGTTTTTATTTTTTAAGTACCTTTGGAAGGGGAAAAATGTCTAATATGAACTTTCTTTTGAAAAGGAAATCCATAAACATTCTTTTATTGTGTATTATTTTAATTTTTCTCGTTATAGATTTATTTCCTTTTTACTGGGTATTTATTGCTTCGTTACAATCCAATATTGAAATCCTTACCGGCCGAACTAAATTATTTCCAAGTAACATGACAATTGCGAATTATAGCGAACTTCTTTTTGAAACGACAGGAATAACCGCTTTTCGCCATTATATCCTTAACAGTTTAAAAGTATCACTTTCGGTAGCCTTGCTCACTATATTTATATCAGTATTAGGAGCATACAGCCTAACGCATTTTAATTTTTACGGAAAAGACATTATTGGTAAAATGCTGCTATTTGTTTATGTTTTTCCCACAATTGTTATTATTGTTCCAGCTTATGGTTTAATGGCGAAGTTTCATTTGGTTGATACTCACCTATCATTAATTCTTATGCATACCACTCTCGCCGCTCCCTTTTGCACATGGTTACTGCGTCCATTTTTTGAATCGGTCCCGAAAGAGCTTGAAGAGGCTGCTGAAATAGATGGTTCTAGTAAGTTTAAGACTTTTTTGCATATCCTCCTCCCGCTTTCTCTTCCTGGTATATTAACCGTAGGAATTTATGCATTGATAACCTCTTGGGGAGAGTATTTATTTAGCTTAGTACTCATTGATAGTGGAACAAAAAAAACGGTTCCCCTGGCACTCTCAGCATATATGTCTCATGTAGATATCCAATGGGGGAGACTTCTAGCTGGATGTATACTTAACGTGATTCCGATATTGCTAATCTTTTTGCCATTGGTTAAATACTTTATGAAAGGCTTGATGGAGGGAGCCTTAAAAGAATAAACTTATATTTTTTAGTATGTAAGGAGGACAAGATATGAAAAACGTTCAATTTGAATTGATGAAACCGGGCGAAATTATTGAAGAGAAAAAACTACTTCCTTTAGTGTTCTTACCGGTTGGTCCTTTGGAGTGGCATGGCCCACATTTGCCTCTGGGGACTGATCCCCTTATCGCTCATGAAATATCACTTCGTATAGCACGAGATATCGGCGGGGTAGTATTGCCGCCATTTTATTGGGGCACAGAAAGAGAGCGAGATGCCAATACACTAAAAAATCTTGGTTTTCAAGGGAGCGAGTGGGTTGTTGGTATGGATTTTCCCAATAACAGTATGAAAAGCCTCTATGTCCCGGAGGATTTTTTTGCTCTCGGAATTCGAATCATTTTAGAAAAACTGGTGGAGCAAGGATATCGTTTCATAGTTATTATAAATGGTCATGGGGCGACAAACCAGATTTTTACTTTGGAAAGGCTGGCTAAAGAATTTCAAAATGAAAGAAATGTTAATGTAATAATTGAATTCGTTGCTGTTCCTGATGAGAATGGTGTGATTGACTATGGGCATGCTGTGGCTTCCGAAACTTCTAAATTAATGGCCATACATCCAGACAGTGTTGGTTTAAGCAAATTACCGAGCAAAGATAAAAAGTATAAATACCGCGACTGGGCAATAGTTGATAGTGAGGCTTTTTTAGGTAAACCTGACCCATATTTTGAAGTCCAAGAGAAAAACGACCCAAGATTTGCAGCCAACCGTGAAACCGGAGAAATATTGTTACAGAGAGCAGTTAAAAGAATCACTGAAAAAATAAAACAAAGATTAGGAAAATGAATTATTTAAAATATGGAGGAGGATATCCCTATGAATAAATATTATGAAAAAATACTATTTGCATTAAAGGAAATGCCTATTTTAGATGTACATTCTCATATTTCAGCAGATCAGCCTCAGGCACGTGATATATCCGATATTTTGTTTTATCATTTCTTGAGAAGAGAATTGTATTCGGCAGGCTTACCAGATGATAATTATTTAGTTTCAAATGCTCCTTTAGAAGATCGAATTTCACACTTTTTCCAATATGCTCCCTATATCGAGAATACAGCCGCTTTCTGGTGTGTAAAAAAAATTCTTGAAGATATTTATGAAGTACCTTCTGGTGAAATATTATTGGATAATTGGAGGAATATTCAATCTTTTATCGAAAGTAAAAAAAACGATGATAAATGGCCATTGGAGGTATTAGAAAGGGCTCGAATAGAACGTACCTTGATTTGTGAAAATCATTGGAATAAGGAAAATCTAAACAAATACCAATTTCTAACCCCGCTTTACGAAGATTTACAATATTTCAATTTTGATCCTACCCGAAAAACATCGCCTCTTGATCTGGTTAAAAAAGACTTTTCTTGTCTACCAGAAAGCAGCTCCGAGTTTGCAGAAAAAATAAAAGCGTTTTTCTCAAACATGAAAAAGGATGGTATACCTTATTTTGCTTCTTTTATCAGCCCCTCTTTTAGAAATAGGAAAGCATCGGATAACGAAATTAACCATGTCTACAGAAAAAAAATATCGGGTGAAGATCTGACCCCAGATGAACAAAACATATTTGTTACCTGGCTACTATACTGCTACTTAGATTCATTGCGAGAACTGAAGAGCCCCGCACAATTTTATGTTGGTGCTTATTGGGCAAGGCCGGGGATGAGATATGGTGAATCTTATGTCTGGACAGATCATCAATACATACTTGATTTGGTGTCTGTTTTTAAAGATTTCCCCGAAATAAAAATTAACCTTATGTACGCATCCCTCTCAACTTCTCAAGAATTGATCATCGTTTCTCGTATGATGCCAAATGTAAGCTTGCTTGGGTTTTGGTGGCACACCTTATTTCCTAATACCATAGAAGCAATTATTTCACAGCGACTCGAAGCTCTACCGGCCAATAAATGGATTGCAATTGCCACCGATGCTTATTCAGTTGAATGGGCCTACGGAAAAGTAAATTTAGTGCTTCATAGTTTTGCAAAAGTACTAAGTCAAAAAATTGAAGACGGCTACCTTTCTGAGAAAAAAGCGCTGTGGATAGCGAAACGAGTTCTGTACGATAACCCGAAAGAATTATATAACCTTTAAAGAAAAAGCCTCCGTAGATTTTTTGGATTTACGGAGGCTTTTTCTATGGCTATCGTTTTTGGGATGTAAATTGACTATATTATTCTTATAAACTTTTATTAAACCGAAGGGCAGAATACCATAGGCATACCCTGCCTCCCTCTTTTTGATAACCTTTTATCTAGGGGGGGGCAGGGGATATTTAAAAAGCGTACGCCGTTCACAAAATAGAAGGGTTATAAGGTGGTATATTACCGGAAAGACTAAACTTATGTAAAGAAAAATGGCTAAAAAGTGGCAAAAAACAGGTTATAAGAACCTCTTAAAAACCGGGGTCAGGGGTTTATTTCTTATTTGATATAAAAGGGATTATGTATAATTACGAAAGTCTTATAGAATAAAGGTTTTAGGATATATGGAAATAAATAAAAAGGATATTCGCCTTTTTGTATTTTATCTATATCGTAATTCTGTCGGATAGATTAAGCAGAGCCACTCCGATAGCTAAAACAGGAGGAAAATCGGAAAAATAAGATCGTTAATTTATAAGGGTTACAGAGGGGAGCCACTCCGATAAATGTAAATATCGGAGTGGCTCGGAAGCAAAAAGTTTATCGGAGTGGCTAGTTGGATTATTTTTAATAAAAGGCCAAAAAGTAGGCTATAAAATATTTTTCATTTATCGGAAATGAAGATCCTTTTCAGTAGTTGCCGTTTAATGGTCTTTTTAATTATTAATATAGCCGAAATAGTATATTTTGTAGGAAGTTTTGGCTTTTGTCTGCTGATACGAAAAACTAAATTATTAAGTTAAAGAAGGAGGAATTGCTCGTGAAAGCACGTCTTGTCCCGCTCTATTTTGAGTCTGCTAGAAATGAAGAATTTGATGATCAGGTTAGAAGATTAAAGGAGTTACTGATGGAAGAGGTAGAGATTTTAGATCCGGTACCGCTCGGTTCACCCATACCCGAAGCGGATGCAGTTGTCTTTCCGCAGCTGGTAGGGGAGGCATTTAAACAGATAGAGAAAATAATAAATATTAATATTCCGATTATTGTTATTACCTCTGAGTTTGGAACTGTTAATATGTGGGATTGGGAGATTGTAACCTTTATGAAAGAAGAAGGATTAAAGCCTTTTGCTCCCTATAATTTAAGGCTGACAAAGACAATCTGCCGTACCCTCGCTCTAAAAAGAGAGATGAAGGATGCAAAATTTCTTGTCTTTCAGGATAACCCCGGAGAGGGTATGCAGGCAAGTATTTTTAAACGTTTTTACTGGTGGGAGGATGAATGCACCCAACTTATAAAAAAAAAGTTTGGCATCAGTATCGTAAAAAAGAGCTTTAAGAAACTTGGAACGGATGCTAAAAAAATTCCCGATAGTGAAGCAGAAAAGGTCATGAAAAACAAAGATGTTAATGCAGTGGGTGTTTCTGAGAAAGCCATGAAAAGTGCGGTTAAACTCTATATTGTTCTTAAGCTTGAAATAGATAAAGAAGATAATGTTGTAGGTTGCAGCATGAACTGTTTGAATGAATCTTTTTACTCTGATACTACACCCTGTCTTGCATACAACTGGCTATATGAGGATGAAGGTATTTTGTGTGCCTGTGAAGGAGATACAATGTCCCTGTTGACCAAATATATTATCAACAAATCTCTAGGAGCACCGATAATGATGAGTAATGTATATCCCTCCCTGGTAGGAATGGCAGCTCTGAAGCATGAAAAGATAAACGAATTTCCCGAGGTCGAGGGCCCCGACAACTGTCTTTTAGTTGTTCACTGCGGATACATGGGATTTATGCCCCAGTCTTGTGCTACAGAATGGACACTGAGACCCAAGGTGCTTGAAATCGTCGATGATAATTCAACTGTGGTTGATGCGCACATGCCAGAAGGAGATATTACCCTTGCCAAGCTACACCCCAAGCTTAATAAAATTCAGGTAATCGAGGGTGAGCTGAAAGAGTATAAACAGTATCCTTGGTCTGACTGTAGGAATGGAGCCTTGATCAGGATTAGCGATGGTCATAAATTAATGGATAAACTTTATTCTCATCACAACTGTATAACAGCTGGTCATAAGGGTGTGGAACTTAA
>NMQN01000551.1 GCA_003575245.1 Candidatus Atribacteria bacterium 1244-E10-H5-B2
AACAAGATTTTGAAGAGCAATATCTTTATTTTAAAAAAGACTGTATTTATATTTTTTTATCTGCTTTGGGAAAATCTATTAACCCAAAATTAGTGCAAAAATTATGTGACTTAGACGAGTTTAAGGAATATTTTAAAGAAAAATGTGGCAACGCTCAAGATAGATGGGATAAAGTGGGTACTGAATTGGATTGTAATAAAATATTTCTGAAAAATATATTGGTACAATTAGGTATTCTAAGGAATGAAGTAGCTTTCATACTCAATAACACAGAAATTAATGATAAATATGTATTGTCATTTTTTAAATTACTTTCACAAAATGTTTATGGTTATAGGGTAACAGGCATAAATATGGAATATAATGAAAGAAATCGACTATTGGGTTTTTTATGGAAATTATTTGCGGGTTGGAGTTTTTCAGATGGATACAGGAAAGAAGACATTGTGAAATTAATGATTCAAAAAATATAAAGAAGATAATAAATTGCAAAAAGTAAAAGATAAAGATTTTTTTTCAAATATAAAATCTAAAAGGAGTCATTTATGAACAAAGAAGAAAAAAGTTCCAACAAATGCCCGATATGCGGAAGACCAACTCACAAAGAATCAAAATATTGTATTTTTCATGCAAGCGCTGAAGAGAAGAATGAAGAGGAATTTAAGAAGGCGCTGAAAGAATATGTTAACAAGATTAAAAAAGAAGATGGTGATTATGATTTTAAGGAATTTATTTTTGTTGGTATTATAAATTTTAAGAAAGATTTAAATATTACTGTTTTTAAAAATACTCACTTTACGAAGGCAACCTTCAAGGAAGTTGCTTTCTTTTGGGAGGCAACCTTCGAGGGAGATGCTGACTTTTGGGGAGCAACCTTCGAGGGAGATGCTCACTTTGGGGTGAAATCCTTTGTAAATGGTGTGAATCTTGAAAAAATTAAAGCATTCTCTGGAAAGAAATTATTTTTCAAATTAAATAATGAGAAAGGGAAAATAAATTTTAAACGTGCTTACTTAGAAAATACGGATTTAGACATAGAATTAGTTAAGGGTGTATTAATTGATTTTACTGGTGCGTTACTTAGGAACACAAAAATACGAAGAGAGCAAATAGAAAATCATATTCTCCAGGAAAAGGAGAAAGAATTTTCTAAAGCTAAAGAAATATACCTACTCCTTAAAAACAATTTCCACAGTATTGGGCAATATGATGATGAAAGTTGGGCTTTTAAAAAAGAAAAAGATATGGAGAGAAAAAGTAATTTTCATTTTAAGACTTTGCATAAATGGCTTTGGTCTTGTTTTTTAAATGCACTTTATGGTTATGGAGAGAAACCAGAAAGAGTTATAGTTTCTGCAATAGCAATAATTATTATTTTTGCTTTTGTTTTTATGAATTTTGGTATTGATGCTAATCCACAGTTAGATACTATACCAAAATATAATATCTTAAAAGAATTATTTATGGGAATTCGATATGGAGATTTATTAGTTAGATTAAAAGATATATCATTGGAGCAGATAAAAAATTGTTTGTATTTTAGTACCGTTACTTTTACTACATTAGGATTAGGAGATTTTCGTCCTGTTGAAGGTTGGGGTAGAATATTTGTAGGGGTAGAAGCCTTTATTGGTGCTTTAATGATAGCGCTTTTTATTTATACATTTGCGAGGAGAACAGGGGGAAGGTAAATCTAATATATTTAAAAATATTCTTAAAAAGTTAGAAAAATATCAAGAAATGACCTCTTAAATCTGAAAAGATATTTAGTTCTATTACAATGAAATATTAAGACAATATAAAAATGACCGACAAAGATCCATGTTTCTAATTCCAAGATAGGATAAATTAATTTAAAAAATGTATAAGAATGTATCGGAAATAATATTTAATATCCTGATTAATAAATTAAGACAAATTGAAGGGTTAATTGCGGGAGAATTAATAATTGTATTGCTATGGGTTTTTGCAAAATCTAATTTTCCTTATTACATAGCCTTATTTCTAATTATTTTTTGGTTTTTAATTTGGTATTTAATAAGTGGTAGATATATTTTAATTGTTTCAAAGAATGAGATTATTTTTTGTTTTAATACTGACGATAAATCAAGAGCTTATTATAAAAAAGTATTAAAAAAATTAATAGATCATTTGGATTCTTATAATTTAAACATTAAAATTCGTGATATTGCACCTGATATAATAAATAGTACTAAAAAAGCAATAAAATATCGAAAAAAATATGATATTGGCCTCATCGTCTGGGGCTATGCTTTTTCAGAAACAAAAAATGGAAAAGATATAATACACTTTAAACCTCATTATACGTGTAGAATTAATAAAACATTGAGAGAAAAACTAGAATTATTTTTAGCAGATCTTTCGCTAATAATAGGAAAAAAAGACTGGAATATTAGCTTAGACAACACTTTGCCAGAAGAGGCAAAAATAGTAAATAATTTTATAGAAGTATCCATTTTTATAATAGGTATTCATTCTTATACAGATTATAAATTAAACGAAGCAATTAGATTATTTAATATATTAAAAGTCATGATTCCTAACATGCAAGAAGAACCTTTTAAAAAATTTATTCAAGGGAGAATAAATTCTTTAATAATTGAAACAAATTTAAAATTAGGTGACATTGAATATGAAAATAAAAGATATGACAAGGCAAGGAAATGTTATTTAGAGATAGATAAATACAAGATTAATAAATTCAAGATTTATCTAAAATTAGGTGTAATTGAATATTTTTTCAATAACCTTGAAGATGCGAAAGATTATATAAAGAAAGCAAAAAAAATTAATAAAAACCATCCAGTTATATATATTGATTCTGCTTTTTTTGCGACCTTGGATAAAAATTATGAAAGTGCGCTTTACTGGTACAAAAAAGTAATGAATTTGATAGCTTCAGTTGATTTGGCAGTTATACCTTTATTGGAGTTTTTATTCGATAGATATAAGGAAAATAAAAATGAATTAGCATATCTTTTTGCGATAGGAATAATAAATTATAAATTTGCGGATAGAGAAAAGGGTTTATCAGATTTATCAAATTTCATAAAAAAAACAAAGAAGCTACAAAAATATTCTTCTATGACAAAATATTCTAAAGAATTGTTATGCAAACAAAAATATCAAAGAGCAAAGAAAGATAAAAAAGGAAGATTAAAAAGAGAAAGAAGGAAACGCAAATAATAATTTTTTACTATTTCAAAATAATTGATAATTTTATAGTTAATTACTTTGCATTAAATGATAATATCTTATTTTAAATAGTTTAGGTTAGGATATAAATAGGAAGTATATTTAATTGATAAAAAAAGGGGGAAATAATCTATTTAAGAGTACTAACGCTCTTATTAGGAAGTTTAATTAGTTCCATTTTAAAGTTCTTAACAATTCCCGATTACTTCTTCTAACTTATGATACACTTTTTCAGTTTCATCACTCATACAAAAAGTTCGAAAATCGTTCTGTTGGGGGAGCCAAGACATTTCCAGCCCTTTGGTATTTGCTGAAGGGTTGGTTATTGTTTTAATTATTAGATACTTTTACTCATTCTTTGTTAAGCTGTAGAAATCTGCGCCTGCCGGTTCTCCAGGCATAATTGGATTATAGTACCATCCTTTAATCCAAGTTCTCTGTACATGGTTGCCGCGCGGTTGGTATGCATAGATAGATATTGCTTGATCGTGGGCTATCTTGGTTAATTCCTTGTAGATTTCTGCTCTTTTTACTTTATCTGTTTCTTTAAGTCCTTGTTCTAATAGCGGATCTACATTTTCTCTGGCAAACTCTCTGTAGGCTTCACCGAAGAAACTGCTGTAGTCACCATTGCTACCCATATAAACCGGTGCCCAGTTGTGCGGATCCGGATAATCGGCAAGCCAGCCTATGGTAGAGATAGGAAGTTTTTCTGCAAAAAAAGCTTTTAAAAAAGTTGGCCCCTGTAACCCTATTGGATCTAAGTTAAATTTTGGATTTAACGTCCTTGCATATTGTGAAAGCATATCACTTGCTGCCTTATGCATATCATTTCCTTCATTATAGAAGATATTAAATTTGCAGCCCCTTTCCCAGAGTTTGCCATCCCATGCTAATTTGAATTCCTTTGTAGCTTTCAGCGGACTAAACTCATAGTACAGTTCCGGATCATCAGTAAATCCTATTACACCTTTGGGTATCGGGCCGGGATTTCTTATTGCCATCCCTTTGGCAACCTTGGTGATAAAAATATCATAGGGGAAGAGATAAGAAAAACCCTTTCTTACATGGATGTCAGAGAAGAAATCAGGTGGTATGCCTTCTCCATCTAATTTTCCACTGCCAATATAAGAATTACCTTCAGCATTGATAGTCCAGGGGAACATGCTTACAACGTTGGATATTGTAGGAAGATTTTTTTGAACTTCTACACCTGCTATTTTTTCAACTTCGCTTAAATATTGAACCGGAATATAAGCTATGTCCGCATCACCAGTCTGGAGCATCAATTTTCTGGTAGTATATTCGGTTACATATTTAAACTGGACATTCTTTATTTTGGCAGGTCCTTGCCAATAGTCATCGAATCTCTCAATTATTAATATTTCTTCGGGAACCCACTTTTTCACAACAAAAGGACCGGTACCATTTTCAACGGCATAAAGGGGGTCTTTTTCATTTTCAGGGTCATGATGTTTCCACCAGGTATCAGCTTGACCATCCCAGGCACCTTGTTCCATCGCCCATTTTTTATCAACGATTGAAGACCAATTACCACAATGAGCAAGAATATTTAAGAAAGGACCGTAAGCTTGAGCCAAATGGAAAACAACATTATCCCCGTCTACTTCGACTGTTTTGTCTACTTTGTCTGTGAATACCTTTGTCATTGCCTTTTTATGTTCTGATTTAAGCTCTCCCCTCGGATCGCCATCCACAAATAAGTCACTATAATTTTCAACACCCAAAGCCTCGACAGCTACATCCTCGATACCCCATGCACCTAAAAGTGGTTCACAAAGCATCCAGACTGGTCCACCGGATCTATCAAAGATTAATGCTCTTTTAAAACTATACACCACATCTTCCGGAGTTAAAATGTCTCCGTTGTGAAATTTAACATCTTTTCTTATCGGGAAGATATAAGTAAAACCATCATCCTTTACCAACCCATTCTCAACCGAAGGAACTTCGGTAGACAGCATCGGAACAAACTCCGAAGTACTTTCCCCTTTATAATTAATTAGATTATCATAGGTTTGGTAAATGATTTCTCCGCTGGCAGTATCATAAGCCCAGTGAGGATCCAATGATTCAGGTCCACCAGGAGTTGCAAAGATAATGGTATCAGGGTTTTTAATCTCTGCAAAAGAAAGAGAAACAAGCGCTGTTACGACTAATAATAACAGTACAATTCCGAAAATGTTGCGGTTCATAAAACTAATTCCTTCTTTATCTATTTAATTTTAAATAAAATAGATAAACACTTATCAAATCCCCTACATTAAAAGAGCAGGGGGTTTTTATTTAAAAATAGAAAGATTTTTTCACTATAATGAGTTAAAATATTTCTTTTTAGTATATCATACAATTTTTTAGTGTTTCAATATAATTATTGTCATTTTAGCCATAGGAAATATACTTATTGATAAATAATAGAAAATAACTAATTAAACATTATTTATTGCGCTTACAGGAAGGTTAATTAACTCCTTTGGTTTATAGATATTTCGCAATTTTTCAATAATCTCACCCCAACAAAAAGTTCTGAACGTGTCCAATAGGGGGAGCCAAGACATTTTAAGCCCTTTGGCATTTGCTGAAGGGCTTTTTTGTTTCTATAAATTATCTTTCAGAAAAAGAAGGATTTTTAATGGCATGAGTAGAATATACCAAAAAATACTAAATTAAAATCAAATAGTTTCTTTGAGGTAAGAAAAATTCCTGCAAGTTTTTGACACAGACACTTATTGAAATAAATTTGACAAAATTATAAACTGTGTTATACTTGTGAAGTTAAAGTTTGTTAGATAAAAACGACTGGTCTTTGTTACTGAAAAGAGATGCTAACAACAATCAACTGAGTTCTTTATAACAGATTGTTAAAAAAGGATCTCTTGTGTTTTAATAATGTTATCGTTAAGAGGTTAGAATCACTATTTTGCTTCTTCTCTCCCAAAGAAACGTTATTGGACTTAAGAGAAATATCGAAAAGGAGGGAAAAAAGTATGCAAGGTAGTAAATTATATGTAGGAAATCTTAAATATTCTGTAACTAATGATCAGTTAACTGAATTATTTGGCAATCATGGTGA
>NMQN01000308.1 GCA_003575245.1 Candidatus Atribacteria bacterium 1244-E10-H5-B2
GTTGATTTTGAGCATAGCAACAATTTCTGTTGCTTTGATGTTGTTATCTATTTCTGGATTTACTGGTGGATTAGGTGAAAATGGTTGTATGGATGTAATGGTGGGAAAAGATGCAACAGTAGACGGGTCGGTGATTACTTCTCATACGGTTGATGGCTGGTATGATTCTACATTAAATATTCGTGTGATTCCCGGACAGAAATTTGCAAAAGGAGCCATGGTTGATGTTTACTGGGGTTTGGTTAGAGAAGAGTTAGACCAACCTAAAAAGATTGGTGAGATACCTCAGGTAGAGCAAACCTATACCTATTTTCATGATGCTTATTCTCATGCCAACGAACACCAGGTATTAATCGGAGAAACCACTATCGGGCAAAAAGAAGAGTTAAAGACTTTTCTTGGTGAAAATGCCATTATGACTATCGAGCAGTTAGCGGCATTTGCCTTGCAAAGAGCGGAAACAGCTCGGGACGCCATAAAAGTTATGGGAGAATTAGGGGAAAAGTACGGTTTTCTTGGCTCTTGTAATTTTGAGGGAGAATGTCTGACTGTAACTGACCCGAACGAAGGTTGGGTATTTGAGATTTTTAGCGTTGGCGTAGGATGGGATCCGGCAAGCGGAAAACCGGGAGCTATTTGGGCATCTCAAAGAGTACCGGATGATGAGATACTATGTGTTCCTAATATTAGCAGAATCAGAGAAATTGATCTAAGTCAACCTGATTACTTTATGGCTTCAAAAAATTACATGCAGGAAGCCATTGACCGTGGTTGGTATGACCCAGCCAGCGGGGAACCATTTATCTGGCAGGAAGCTTATACTCCAGCGTTAGGTGGTTGGTCACTTTCTTCCGAGTGGGTGAGGATACGTTTACATTTGGTTTACAGCTGGGCAGCTCCTTCCATGGAATGGGATCCTTATAAAGAAACCCAGACTTATCCCTTCTCCATTAAGCCCGAAAAGAAAGTTTCAGTTCAAGATGTAATAAATTTACAACGTTCCACTCTGACCGGAACCGTGTTCGATATGGAAGCAAATCCAGCCTGGTTGGTACCGGGTCCTGAAGATACAGTTGTAAAAAGCCCGTTTGCGACTCCCTTCCCCGGCGGTGATTTACGTAAATTACTAAATATTCCTTATCACCGTCCTGCTGCCAGACAGGGTTGCTCCTTTGGTGTGGTTACTCAAGCCAGAAATTGGTTACCTGATGCGATAGGAGGAATCATTTGGTTCTATTTCGATAATCCAAATACCAGCATTCATGTACCTATTTATGTCGGTATACAGGAGATTCCTTCTTCATGGACTACCTTCAATCGGACTCAATTCAGCCTGGAAACTGACCGTTGGGCATTTATGCTGGCTGATGATCTGGTCAATAGAAGATATCAGGATGCTATTCAAGATTTAAAAGCGGTTCGAGACCCATTACAAGCAGAATTCTTTGCTAACCAGGAAGCCGTTGAAAAGAAAGCTCTTGAATTATACAATGAAGACCCGATGAAAGCCAAACAATACTTGACAGAATATACCCACGAGGCTATGGCAAAAGCTACCAAAGCATATTGGGATTTGAATTGGGAGTTAATTGCGAAATACACGAACAATACCGGACTTACTCCTTAAGGGTTAAGTTAGTGGTATCGGAAGAGGCGGATTTAAATCCGCCTCTTCTTTTGATGAATGGTTTTTTAATATGGAGCAAAATGTAAAAAATTTTAATATTAAGTAATGACATAAGTTTCGAATTTTTATTTATATTAATAAAAAGTTATTTTAAAATATGTTTTCTTCGGTATACAAAAGTGACAAATAATAGAATAGAATAACATTAATAAAATTACACTAAAACTTCTGTTAATTATTTATTTAATTAATCAATACAACTCAAATTGGCTAAGAAAATTTTTAAAAAAGGAGGTATTAAAATTATCTCATTAGCAATCTCTGAAATTTTCGAAATATATTTTAGAAAGGAGGTGGAAAAATTTATTTAATTTTCATTTTAGCGAGACTCTAAAATATTATATAAAGGAGATATAAAAAATGAAACTTAAGAAGTTATTTTTTGTTGTAAGTATTGCTTTAGTGTTGTTTGTTGTTTTTGTATTTGCTGTGTACGCCAATACCGATATAAATGGCTGTACCGATATAGTGGTGGGAAAGAAAGCTTCAACAGATGGCTCAGTGATCACTTCCCATACCGTCGATGGTCGATATGATTCCCGAATTATAATCGTCCCTGCCGCAGACCACGAACCAGGGGAGATGGCCCCGGTATATGAATGGATTGTATATGCAGACTATATGCCACTTGTAAAGCTTGGTGAAATCCCCCAGGTTGCCCATACTTTTAAATACTTTAACGGCGCTTATCCTTATGCCAATGAACACCAGGTACTCATTGGCGAAACAACACTCGGTGGAGCAAGTGAGACAGAACATAGCGAAGATACAATTATGACGATTGAACAGCTTGAAGTGTTTGCCTTACAAAGAGCTAAGACTGCACGGGAAGCTATACAGATAATGGGTGATCTTGCTGTTGAGTATGGATATCGGGCATCCTGCTATCTTGGTGAGTGTTTGACGGTTACTGATCCTAATGAAGCATGGGTCTTTGAAATCTTTGGAGTTGGTCCTCTATGGACACCGGGTAGTGGTAAGCCAGGAGCGGCCTGGTGTGCCCAACGGGTACCTGATGATCATATCTCCTGTGTTCCTAATATGAGCCGTATTGCCGAGATTGACCCTAAGGATACAGAGAACTTTATGGTCTGTGATGATTATATAGGTCCGGCAGTAGAGTTAGGCCTGTATGATCCTGCGAGTGGAGAACCTTTCATCTGGCGTAATGTTTACGGTAATGCACTCCAAAAGGGAACAGGAAGTAAAGTACGTATCTGGAAAGTTTATAGTGAACTAGCACCATCTGGAAACTGGGTTATGGAAGATGCTCCAAATTATCCATTCTCGATAAAGCCCGACAAGAAAGTTTCCTTCCAGGATGTTATCGCCTTATTCCGAGAAACATATGCAGGAACTAAATATGATATGACTGAAGATCCTGATTGGTATGTACCCGGAAAAGATGGCTGGGAAAAGAGTCCTCTGGCTACTCCACAGGTTGATGGGACTTGGAGAGCGCTCTTAGATATAACTTACTATCGTCCAATCGCTCGTTTATATTGTTCGTATTACTTTGTCTCCCAGGCGCGTGATTGGATGCCAAACGAGATTGGCGGAGTGCTCTGGTTTGGCCTTGACAATCCGGAGAATAGCCCGTTTATTCCTGTTTACACCGGGATCAATGCGGTACCAGAGTCCTGGGCTCATCTTGATCGTGATAAATTAGACAGAGAATCAGCCTGGTGGGCTTTCGGATTAGTTGATGATCTTGTGAATCATCGCTACGGGGATCTCAAGCCAGAACTTGATAAAGTGCTTGTACCTATGCAGGAAGATATGTTTGCTATGCAGGAATCAATTGAACAGACTGCTCAAGCTTTATATAAGACCAGTCCTGAACTCGCCCAGAAATTTCTAACCAACTATACTTGTTCACTTATGAATCAAACAGAAAGAGTTTACTGGGATTTGGTTGATAAATTCCTGTTTGAACTTAACAACAACTAACGAAAAAAATGGTGTGGCAAGTTTGTTATTATGGCAAACTTGCCACTCTAATTTAGAAAAGAAGATCCTTATAGATTTTTCTATGGAAACACCTAAGTATAAGTATTAAGTAATAGAAAATTTAGAAGGAGGAAAGAAACCAAAAAGAAAGGCGGTGATTTAAAAAAATTAGCATACTTCGAAAATTTAACCATTTTCTATAAAATATTTCAAAAGGAGGAAAATTAGAAAATGAAATTTAAGAAGTTAACAGTCGCAGCGTTTGTTATATTGATGTTAACAAACATTCTTGGAGTGGGTGGATATGCCTGTACTTCTGTCGTTGTTGGAAAGGATGCTTCAGTGGACGGTTCAGTAATGACAACCCATACCTGTGACGGATGGTATGACGCCCGTCTAGTGATTGTTCCCGGACAGACCTTTGAAGCTGGTGCCATGGTTCCAATTAATAAAAATATATGTAATGTGACCAGGCCAAACAAGGAATTGGTAAAAGTTGGGGAAATTCCGCAGATTGAAAAGACCTACACCTATTACCATGTCGGTTATCCATTCATGAATGAAAATCAGGTGATGATAGGTGAGACAACCATTAGTGGCCGTCGAGACTATAGGAATGGGGATGCCTGGATGGTGATTGAACAACTGCAGGTATTGGGATTGCAGAGAGCAAAAACAGCAAGAGAATGTGTAGAGATAATGGGTGCTTTAGCCGAAAAATATGGTTATGGTGATGGCGGTGAGTGTCTTACTGTAACCGACCCCAATGAAGCTTGGTTTTTTGAAATTTTAGGTCCTGGTCCGCTCTGGACACCTGATAGTGGAAAACCAGGTGCAGTATGGGTAGCTCAAAGAATTCCGGATGATGAAGTAGGGGTAAGCGCAAATCGTTCCAGAATTGGAGAAATCAACTTGAGTGATACGAACCACTTTATAGCTTCAAGTAATGTATTTAGTCTGGGAGAAGAGATGGGCTTTTATGATCCCGACAGCGGCAAACCTTTCATCTTCTGGGAAGTATACGGACCAAAAACCGATTTTTACAATAGACGTAGAGAGTGGCGGGTTCTTAGCTTAGCTGCTCCTTCTCTTAATCTTCCCATGGATCAACAAAGATACCCTTTCACTGTAAAACCGGACAAAAAACTTTCTGTTCAAGATTTGATTGCTATAAAAAGAGACCATTATGAAGGAACCGAACTTGATTTAACTAAAGGTTTGGCTGCCGGTCCTTTTGGTAATCCAAACCGGTATCCGACTCCCAAAGACGCGAAACCGGAAGAACGTAATGGTTTGCGTTGGGAAAGAGCCATATCTATGTTCAGGTGCTCATACAGTTTTGTATCACAGGCTAGAAGCTGGCTTCCTGATCCTATAGGCGGAGTTCTCTGGTTTGGAGAAGATTCTCCTCAATCAACTTGTTACATTCCTTTCTATTGCCAGATTACCGAAGTTCCGGAATCTTTTAGCAGTGGAAGCAGAGTAGTATTTGATAAAGATTATGCTTGGTGGGCTTTCAATTTTGTATCTAACTGGGCAGATCTCAAATACTCTTACATGATTGAAGATATAAAAGAGGTCCAGGAAGAAATAGAGGGCGGTTTCTTTGCCATGCAGTCGGCGGTTGAAATGGCAGCGGTAGAGCTGTATAAGAAAGACCCTGCTTTAGCCGTGAAGTTCTTGACCAATTATTCCAATGATTGCGCAAATAGAGCTGTAGATGCTTGGTGGGAATTGGCTGATGAGTTAGTTGCCAAATATGATGATGGATATGTAGGTGCTTCAGACCAAGTGGGTTATCCTACCTGGTGGTTAGAAGAGGTAGATTTTGGCGGTACTCAATTATCATTGCTTGAATAAGACATAACAGATGTAAAACAAATTAGATAGAACATATTAAAAAAGCGGGAAGTCATCTCCCGGAAGAGGCTTCCCGTTTTTTATATAATTTTTAATTAAAAATATTACGCTATTAACGTTGCAACTATTTAGTAGTGCCTCTTCAGCTCTTTAAAAAAAGTAGTAAGATTAAACGAACTATAATCGCAACTATTGCGAGGGCGTAAAGGGTGGGGAAGATGCCCTGTCTTCTCATTTCATTGGCAATTAAACCTGGGATTATATACCCTATACTTCGAAGTTCAATTCCAGAGATTGGGATTTTAATAATAATCTCCTCGATTAACCATTTTAATAGGAAGCCGATAAGTATCATAGCTAAAAATCTACGCCGCCCGTATAGAATGATATAATTAGAAAGCGTTTTTACCGTAAAATAAGTTAGCAAAGCTACCAACAAAGTTACTAATATTCTAATTGGCTGATCCAAGAATAAGGCGATATAACCGGGAACCACTATCCCCCCGGGGGAGAGTCCTACTATTTCATAGAAGGCAAAACTTACCACTATTCCTATTCCAATAGCTTGATAGATCATTTAACTTCTCCAAATTTATTAAAATATTCTATAAAGTTTTGGCCCACACCTTTAGTGTTTCCCAAACCAATCAGTATTACTTTATTTTTATTATCGATGCTCCGTAAAACAGTTTGCAAAATCTCTTCGGTATTTGTTATTCTTCCTAAGTTTAATATCTTGTTATCGGGGACTTTTAATTTTAAAAAAGTCCTTTCGGTTAACTTACTTAATGGTCCTACCAAGATTATTTTGGA
>NMQN01000761.1 GCA_003575245.1 Candidatus Atribacteria bacterium 1244-E10-H5-B2
TCCGCTATTAAAAGAAGTAAGTATGGTAAGACAATGGTCAGGTTTATATAACGTGAGTCCTGATTCTCAACCGATTGTAGGTGAGCATCCTCAAGTAAATGGCTTTTATATGGCAGTAGGTTTCAGCGGTCACGGTTTTATGCTGGCTCCTGTAGCCAGTCGGCTTATGGCGGAGTTAATACTTAAGGGGCAGACTTCTATTCCTATTGACAAATTAGATATAGGCAGATTTGAACGGGGTGAACTGATTATCGAACCCTCGGTAGTTTAAAGAAATAAAATAATAAAACTTATTTCATTCAATAAAAGAAGGGTTTTTTAAATTTTTGTAGAATATATATAAGGTATGTAGGTTAGGTAAAAAAAATCTAAAGATGGTTTTCCACAAAATCTAAAAAAGATTCCTAGAATTCAGGGGTCAGGTCTCAACATTTGACATAACTTGCCACTAAAAAAATGCCTGGAATGTTATGTCAAATGTTGAGACCTGACCCCTGATAACCTGATAACTGCATTGTGAGTGACTATTCTTACAGAAAAAAAAGGAGGTGAAGGGATTTCTTAATTAATTCTATATTTATAATAGAAATTACTTCTAATGTTATGGCTAATTAGTTTACTAAAATCACTGTTTTTGATTTATTTTAAAATAATTAAAGGAGAATTAAAAATGAAAAGAATAAAATTATTATTAGGTTTTAGTGTATTAGTACTGGTACTATGTATAGCTTCTTTGGGAGTGATGGCTGCTGATAAACTACCGGTAGTTATCGGTCTTCAAGCTCCAATTACTGGTGCAGCCGCAATTGAAGGTGAAATGGCTAAACAGTCTGTAGAAATTGCAGCCCAAATGATCAATGAAAAGGGTGGAATTTTAGGCGGTAGAATGATTGAAATCAGAGTTGCTGATGATGGTTGCCAACCAAAAGCAGGCGCGTTAGCGGCAATGAAATTAATATCACAGAAAGATATAGTTGCTGCCATTCAAACCTACGGTTCTTCTGTCACCCAACCTGCTTCTGATATATATGAAAAATTTAAAAAAGTAAATGTTGCTTATGGCGCAACTGTTACCGGTCTTACCGAAAGAGGGTTAAAGTATTTCTTCCGTACTTGTGGAAGAACTGATACTCAGGGCCAATTTTTTGCAGACGAAGTCGTTCCTCTCTTCAATGCTAAAAAAGTAGCCATTATGCATGATAACCAGACCTTCTCTTTAGGACTTGCCGAAGATACTAAAAAAGCTTTACAACCTAAAATGGATGCCGGAGAAGTAGAATTAGTCTACTTTGATGCAATTACACCCGGAGAATCTGATTATACCGTTCCTCTGACTAAATTAAGAGAAACCAATCCGGATATATTCTATTTCACCGGTTATTTCCCGGAAGCAGGATTAATAATCAGACAAGCCCGCGATATCGGAATTACAGCAGTATTTGTAGGCGGAGATGCGGCTATTAATGAAGATTTCATTAATATTGCCGGCTTGGAGTACGCTGCAGGTTGTTATCAGACCCAGGAAGCTTTAATCGAGTATTTTACCAATCCTGAAGCAGTGGCATTTAAAGAAGCATATATGGCAAAATATAATACTCTCCCCTCCAGCCCCTGGTCAGTTTATGCTGCCGATGCTCTCTGCGTACTTGCAGAAGCTATCGATAAATCTGGTTCTACCGATTCAGACGTTATTGCTGATTATCTGAGAAATAAGATGGATAAATTTCCCAGTATTACCGGTCCAATAAGTTTTGATGAAATTGGTGACCGTGTAGGAACCGGAATTAATCTTTATGTAGTAAATGCAGATGGAAGTTTCGGAATTTACGGAAAATAAAATAAAAATGAGGTAAGATACGAAGATGAAAATCATATTAGAGCAGTTACTAAACGGATTGACCATAGGTTCATTTTATGCTCTTATTGCTCTCGGTTATTCCATGGTATACGGGGTAATGAAGTTGATTAATTTTGCACATGGAGATTTATTTGCCCTGGGTTCTTATCTTGGATATACCCTTCTCGTATTTGGCTCTACCTATGCTACCGTTACCTTTGGTATATGGGGCGGTATGATTGCGGCTATGTTAATAGCCGCAATCGGCATAGGAATTGCCGGTACTTTAATAGAGCGAATTGCCTATCGTCCAATATATCCGGCTGGCCGGCTTCCTGCGGTAGTATCAGCATTAGGTGCTTCAATTGTAATACAAAATGGGATAATGGTTGCTTGGGGCCCACGCCCGCAAGCTTATCCCTCACAGGTTGTTCCTTCGGTTATGTTAAATATTGGAGGAATTAAAATTACTTTATTGCAAGTTATAATTTTATTGATTTCTTTTATGCTTATGGGACTTTTATATTACATTATTCAAAAGACCACTTTTGGCGCAGCTATCCGTGCTTGTGCTTTGGATAGAGATACTGCCGCCTTAATGGGGATAAATATTGAAACTATTATATTTTTTATCTTTGCTTTAGGGCCGGCTTTAGGTGGAATGTCAGGAGTAATGGTAGGTATGTATTATAGGAAGATTAGTTTTATTATGGGATGGAATTATGGATTAAAAGCCTTTACTGCTACTATCCTGGGAGGCATTGGCAATATCCCGGGAGCAATGCTGGGTGGACTTCTTTTGGGAATATTGGAAATGTTAGGTTCTGTTTACCTTTCTACTGCCTATAAGGATGTGTTTGTATTTTTAATTTTAATATTAGTATTAATTTTTCGTCCCAGAGGTCTTTTGGGTGAAAAAATTGCAGAAAAAGTATAAAGGGGCGAAAATATGAAATTAACCAAAAATATAAGCCAAAAAAATAGTATATTTAAAAATTGGCTGGTTATCTTAGTAGCAATTTTATTTATAATATTACCTTTTATAATAAATGCTTATTGGGTAGATGTCTTGTTTTTCTTCGGAGTCTATGCTCTCTTAGGACTTAGCTTAAATATTGTTTTAGGGGAAGTAGGGCTTTTTGATTTAGGACATATGGGATTTATGGCTATCGGAGCTTACACTACAGCAATTCTTAATACCACATTTGGAATTCCTATAATTATTTTACTGCCAGTAAGTGCAATTGCAGCAGGTGCCTTTGCCTGGTTAGTCTGTTCTCCAATCATCCATTTAAGAGGAGATTACTTATGTATTGTAACTATCGGAATGGGTGAAATTGTACGGCTTACTTTGAATAACAATCCATTTGGAATAACCGGCGGTCCAAATGGAGTCTTTGGAATTGATTTTCCTTCATTGGGCAATATTTTTGTAGTTGATAATTCTACTAAATTTTATTATTACATATGGATAATAGTCGGCCTGACTATCATCGGATTAGTTAATTTGCAGCGTTCACGTATAGGTAGAGCCTGGAACTGTATCCGAGAAGATGAAATTGCTGCAGAGGCTACCGGGATTGATGTTAGGTATTATAAGTTATTGGCTTTTGTTTTAGGAGCAGGTTTAGCCGGTGTAGCCGGTAATATTTATGCTACTAAATTAATGATGGTTTCTCCGGAGAGTTTTAACTTTATGGAGTCCTGTTTGCTCTTCTGTATTGTATTAATCGGAGGAATGGGTTCTATCCCCGGAGTGTTGATTGGGGCCGCGGTCATCAGTCTTTTCCCGGAATTTTTCCGAACTTTTGCCCTATATCGAATGCTAATTTTTGGAGCAGCAATGGTGGCTATGATGGTTTTTAGACCCGGTGGTATTTGGCCCAGGAAAAGAGGATTCGTTAAACTCGAATCACTTCTGATGAAAGCAGGAGAAGAAAATGGCTAAAGACAATAATGATACGAAAACAATAATAAAAACCAAGCAAGAAAACGAAGAAATAGATAAAATTAATAAAGTTGTTTTACAAACAGAAAAACTGACTAAAAAATTCGGTGGTTTAATTGCGGTAAACAATTTTAACCTTAAAGTGAGTCAAGGGCAAATAAGCAGTTTGATAGGCCCTAATGGAGCAGGAAAAACTACCGTTTTTAATGTAGTTACCGGCATATATAAAGCTGATGGCGGAAAAGTTATTTTTAAAGGGGAAGACCTTGTGGGCAAAAAACCCCATCAGATTATTAAAAAGGGAATTGCGCGAACTTTTCAAAACATCCGACTTTTTTCCAATATGACCTGTCTGGAGAATGTTATGGCCGGTCAACACTGCCGCAGCAATGAGGGAACATGGACTTCTATTTTACAAACTCCCGGACAAAAAAAAGAAGAATTAGAAATTAAGAAAAATGCTGAAAACCGCCTTAAACAGGTCGGATTATGGAAATATCGAGATGAATTAGCAAAAAACATTGCCTATGGTAATCAGAGAATGTTAGAAATTGGTCGAGCCTTGGCTACCAATCCAGATTTATTAGTTTTGGACGAACCAAGCAGCGGCCTAAATGATAAAGAATCTGAAGACCTGATGGACTTTCTTAAAGAAATAATAAAAAATAACTTAACTATTTTACTTATTGAACACGATATGAATGTAGTAATGGGAATTTCTCATTGGGTTACAGTAATGGACGAAGGCAAAAAAATTGCTGAGGGTTTACCCGAAGATATTTATAGCAATCCTCAAGTAATTGAAGCTTACTTAGGCAAAGACGAAGAGGAGGAGGAATAGGAATATGACTACATTGTTGAAAGTAGAAGATTTAAAAATATATTATGGTTCTATTGAAGCTCTTAAAGGAATTTCGCTTACGGTTGATGAAGGTGAGATAGTTACCGTATTAGGAGCAAATGGAGCCGGGAAAAGCACTCTTTTAAGGGCTATCTCCGGGTTATTGCCCATCCGCAGCGGAAAGATTAAGTTAGACGACCAAGAACTTAACAAGGTTAAAGCATTTAAAATAGTTATGGAGGGTATTTCGCACGTACCCGAGGGTCGAAAAGTATTTGCAACTCTTACAGTCGATGAAAATCTTAATTTGGGTGCATATACTCGAAGAAAAGACAAAAAGAATATTAAAGAATCTAAAGAAAGGGTTTATGATTTATTTCCTATTCTTAAAGAGCGACGTAATCAATTATCCGGAACATTATCAGGTGGTGAACAGCAAATGTTAGCAATGGGAAGAGGTTTAATGAGCACCCCCCGTATCTTACTTCTGGATGAACCTTCTCTGGGTTTGGCTCCCTTATTAGTAAAACAAATTTTCCAAATTATCCGTGAAATTAATGATCAAGGCATATCAATATTATTAGTAGAACAAAATGCTCGCAAAGCATTAAGTATCGCTGATAGGGGATATGTGCTGGAAACCGGGAATATTACTATTAGCGGATTAGCTTCCGATTTAAAGAGCAATCAAAAAATCCAGGAGGCCTACCTGGGAGGCGCCGCCCTTAAGAAGAGAAAATAATAAATTAGTCGTTAGTGAATAGTGAATAGTCGTTAGTTTCAAATACGAAATGCAAGATAAATTAGTACAAGAAGACATGGCGCGCCGTGTCTCTGCTTTTCTTTTGTAGGGGCACAATGAATTGTGCCCTCGCCATATTCTTACCTAATTTCTACTGTGGGCACGATGCATTGTGCCCCTACATTACCATTTTGTTTACTTTTTGGATTGTAATCATATATTAAATGTTAATAAAAATTAAAATTTAAAAAATTAAAATCATTGAAAAATGTTGCTATTTTTGATATATTATGCTTAAAATAGTATATCGTACAAAATATAGTAATAAGTGATGAGTAATGTGTGACAAGTAATAAGTTTCAGGTTACAAGTTGCGGGTTTCAAGTTTGATAAAAGAAGGGCACAATTCATTGTGCCCCTACACCTGAATCTTGGTTTCTTTAACGCAATACGTGATACGCAATACGCGATACGAATACAATACAGAGGACAAAAAATTATGATTAAAAAAGAGGAAAAAGTATATTTTGATAACGAACTTACCGGTTTAAAGGAAAGTCTAACAAAGATGGCAAATTTAGTCGAAGAAGCAATTGATATGTCTATAAAGTCTTTGGTTGAACAGGATTTGGATTTAGCGGCAAAGGTAATTGAAAACGATGATATAATTGATAAAATGGAATTAGATATCGAAGAACAGTGTTTGCAGATGATTGCTCTACGTCATCCCATTGCCAAAAATTTAAGGATAATCGGCTGTGGTTATAAGACCGTATCTGACTTAGAAAGAGTAGCAGATCATGCCGTGAGTATAGCCAAAGCCAGCCAATATTTATCTACCAAATCTATGGTAAAACCTCTAATAGACATCCCTCGCATGGCTGAGATTGCTCAAAATATGCTGAAAGATGGCTTAAATGCCTATTTCAGCGGAG
>NMQN01000514.1 GCA_003575245.1 Candidatus Atribacteria bacterium 1244-E10-H5-B2
GTAGAACGGCGTTCTAAAAATTAAAAGGTGGTGCTCCAAGATAAATAATGAGCAAAGGTTTGGGTAAAATAGAACGAAAAATATTGAAAGCATTTGAGGGAAGCAAAGAATATATAAAGATCAAAGGATATAAAGATAACGATTCAGATTCAAGTAGTCTTTCTTATTATGTGGAAGGATTGATAGAAAATTTACACGATGATTTTCCATTTAATAAAAAATATAGTTATTCTACTTATATGAAAACATACAGAGCAATAAAGAGTTTGGAGCGCAAGGGATATGTTGAAACTTGCGTAAAATATTATGGTATGTTTAGCTGGCCATATACTAAAGGGTTAAAAGTAAAATATAAGCGTTAATAACAGGGTAAATATGCACAGTTATTAACACTTAAAAAGGCGATGATCTTATAATGGCTAAAATGCTAAAATTAAGGGGTTTTTTAGGGGGTCAAAGATTACAGGTAGAATGATAAGCGACGACCTGAAGAAACGCCACCCAGAGGGGTTTGTGAAAGGTTTTTTTAGCTGGAAGGGTAAAAAATAGCCGATTAGCTAAAAAAGAGGGAATTTGAACAGAATAGAAATTAAATAGAGCATAAAAACACAAAAAGAAAGGAATACTCGGTTTTCCGAGTATTCGTCGAGGTGATAATTTATGGCGAGGAAAAGAAGGAAACCTTATACCTATAAAAGCCCGGAATCAGAAGCCCGAGCTAAAGCTAACTTTCCACAAAACAGAAAGAGAACGATAGAAGATATCAGGAAAGAAGCAAGAGAATTTCAAACAAAAAGAAAAAATTTGAAGGATTTGAGTATTATCGAATTTGCGGAGAATCCCGTTGTTTTAGGTCTTTCATTTAAAAAACGCCCGGCGCAAAAAGTCATTCTGAAAGTGCTATACGGATTGCCATTAAATAAAAAGGAAATCGAAATATTTAAGGTCCTGACAAAAGGGAAAGTCGAATACAAGCCAGGAAGGGAATTGACAGAGGCAGTTTTAGCACTCGGGGCCAGGGCGGGTAAAAGTTTTCTTGTAAGTATTTGCGCCCTCTACGAAGCTACAGTCGGTTGGTTAAACAAGCCCTGGAAGGAAACTTTATCGCCAGGGGAATTTGTTTATGTCTGCGTGGTGGCTACCAGGGAATTACAGGCCAGAAAAATCATTCAAGAAAATTGCTTGCGTATGTTAGAGCGTTCCCCGATGTTGAAGGGGCTAATAAAAAAATCTACCGACCTGGAAATAACCCTCCGAAATTATGTCAAAATTATATCGGGTCCTTGTAATTCTACTGCTCTACGTGGCCTTCCAATTATATTTTTAGCATTAGATGAAATTGCCTTTTTTAGGATAGAAGGACCAAGAGCGGATATAGATATTTTTAACAGCCTGCGACCGAGAATGGCTCAATTTATAGGGAATAAACTATTTATGCTCAGCACGGCAGGCTCAAAACAGGGTCTTTTTTTCGACTTCTTTAATGAAGGATTCAATATAAAAGACCGCTTAACCTGTCAAGCCTCGACTTCCTTCGTTAATCCTCTAATTCCTAAAGAATTTTTAGATAAGGAAAAGGCCAGGGATCTCGATAATTATCTAAGGGAATACGAGGCAATCTTTGCCGAGAGAATGGAAGCATTTTTCTCTTTCGATATGCTTAACGAATGTTTTATCCTGACCGGGGATCAGAAATATATTTCTAGCTATACCTATAACCTGGGTATCGATGCCAGCGGTTTGGCGGGAAGGGACCTATTTGGCTTGGCAGTATCTCATAGGCAGGGACCTAAAATAACTATCGATTATGCCAAGTCTTTTAATACCAAGAATCTCGATATTATTGTAAATGAAATTATGACCTTAAAGAAAAATTATAACCTTACAATTGCCATTATCGATAAATTCTCTAAGGGATTTGTAAGGGCTATACTACAGAAATTAGGGCTGGTGGTAGTAATAAGGCCTTCATTGGCCGATATATATATCAACGCCAAGAGCTTGTTTATATCTGGGAATCTATCTCTACCGGTTAATAATGAGCTTAAAAAGGGTCTATTATCTACCCAAGCATTTTATAGTAAATCAAATTCCTTGACTATCGGCCATCCCCGGGATTCAAGCGGACATTCGGATCTGGCTGACGCAGTAATAACTTCGGTATTCCAGAGCTCAAGAATCATAGAAAGGGAAAAGGAAAAGCTGATCGTTCACAACGAGGGGCCAGGCCTTCTATGGATTGAAGATCCTGACGAGCCGGAGAAAATCGACTGGCTTCACAGAATCCCCATCGATGGGGAAAAAAATAAATAATTTGATAAATTTGACAAACTTTATAAGAAGGTATATTATACCAAAGAGAGGTTAAAATATTATGGAAAATATAAATGAATTTCTGACCATTACCGATATAGCTAAACTTTTTGATTTATCACGACAGGCGGTTGATGGCTGGCTAAATGAAGGACGCTTAGAATTTTATAGGGCAGGGAACATCAGGAGAATCGACCCCAAAATTTTAATAAAGTATCTTGAAAGCGTGGGCAATTCCCCGGGTGCAATGAAAGATTTTAGGAGAGATATTGAGAATTGTTTAAGACAGAAATATGGAGAGAAGGCCAAAATATGAAGAATGAATTTGATCAGATCGTTGTTAATAATATAAAGTGTAAATTAATCTTTTTATTCAAGGGCGCTAAAAATACCGAAGTAAAAGCTATCCCGGTAAAATATAGATTCGAACTAAAACAATTATTCAACGAACTGCAGGAGTATATTTCTCCGGAAGAATATCAAAATTTCGTTTCGGATCTTTTAGAGATTCCACTTAAAGGCGCAGTTGGAGAAGCTGAAGAAATAATTAAGAATCGAGGTCTTAATAATGGGAAATGAAATCGAATTATCCGAAAATGAATTATTAGAAGCTATAAAAGAGGCCGGAATTGATAAACCATTCCAGGCCTATATAAAAAACAAATTACAAGTTGAAGGGGATAAGAGGGTTGATCAGGGGATAAAATCCTATCAGAAAAACCAAAATGAAAAGAATCTATCCGATAAGGAGAGAATTGAATCCCTCGAAACTGAATTAAAGGAAATGAAAAACGGAAAGGCCAAAGAGGATAAAAAAACTCTGGTAAAGGCCGAATTAAAAAAGCAGGATTTATCAGAAGGATTTTTGAAATATATAAAGATCGATGATCTCGATGATCAGTCAAAAATTGCCGAGGCGGTAACAGGTTTTAAAGATGACCTTTTAAACGCAAAGCAGGCCGAGAATGATCAGAAACTAAAAGGGGGAACCGTGCCGGCTAAAGGTGAAACTGGAAATGGCGGGGATTCTACTATAGAGCAGTATGCTAAAAGCAAAAATGCCGGAGAAGTATCCGGTAATCCCTTCCAGGGTAAATTAGACGAAGGGAAATCTGAAAACGAAAAAGGTGAATAATAATGCAAAATTTTTTAACTGAAATAACCGAGAAAACATTAGGAGTATATCTAGATACAAAGGAATATCAAAAGCGATATTTCGTAAACTATTTTCCTTTAAAGTATACTCCATTTTTAAGTTACGAAACGCTAATCGGATCGAAAGGAATATCGGCTGCCGACGTGGTAAGTTATAACAGCTCGGCGCCTCGAAAAACAAGGCGAGTTGTTGACCGTTTGCGTGGGGACATCCCCGCTTTGCGTGTTTCCCGAGTAATGGATGAGGTAAAGCTCAATGAGTATAATATCGTAAAGGCTACCGGTGGAAAGAAAGGCCCCGATTTGCAGGCTCTTTTAGATCTCTGCTATGATGATATCGATTTCGTTATCGAGAGCATAAATCAGAGGTGTGAATGGTTAGCTTTGCAGGCTCTATCGCAATTAAAGGTTAGTTTAACGGCGGTAAACAATGCCGGAATAATTACAGAAGAAGCGATCGACTTCGGACTCCCAACCGCTAACCAAGAAGTTGAGGCGGCGGCAGGGAATTACTGGACTGTTGCAGCAAAGGCGACCAATACCCCGATAACCGATATAATGACAATCTGCTCAGAGGCTCGAAAGGCCGGCGTTAAGATCCGACATATCGTAATGAATCTAAGTAAATTTATCGAGTTTAAGGCAAGTGCCGAAGTCCAGGCTTATATTTACGGAATAATGATCAGTAAGGCCGGAATATCTCCGACAGTTGCTCCTACTCTAAAGGTGATTAATCAGGTATTACTCGAGAGCGGGATGCCCGATCTTCAAATTTTAGACACTTATATAGAAATCGAGAACGAGGATCACGTTATCACAGCATACGATCCTATGCAAAACGCTGCTTTGTCATCTAAATATGTAACATTCATTCCCGAATTACCTTTAGGGCGGTTTTTACACGGACCTATTGCAGCCGAGACGATAAAAGACCCGGGGATAATTCAAAAAAAGACTGGCCATATTTTGGTGCAGAGTATTGCCGAGCAGGATCCGGTCCAGCAAAAGACGGTTGGATTGGCAAACTGTTTCGTAAGTTTCGATAAGATTAATCAGGTGTGGAGTCTTAATACTGAAAGCTCTACATCCTGGTAAAAGTAAATAGACTATCCCTGGGAATGGGAATGCCCCGGGGATTAAAAGCCGGGCTTGATCTATTGAATATTCCAGTCAGGCCGGCAACGTTACTATATTCTGTTGAGGGAGCGGTCAGTAATTGCAGAGCTTAGCCGCTCCCCTGAAAAAAAATATCCTTAGGGTGCGATCGATCCCCTAAGGATTGGGCAGGGTGGAAAGCCCGATAATTTCCATCTGTTTGTTTCATTTAATAATGATTATATTCCATCATTATTAACCTTAGGGGGAAGGGCCTAATCGAACTTCCCCCGGTAAAATTTATTTGATTTGTAAGCTCAAAATTTCTTCGCTTTTCGCTCAAAGGGCCGGGTTGAAATCCCCGGCCCTGCAATTATTAAAATTTATATTTATCACAAAAAAAATAAGGGCAGAAACCGGCGAAGGTTAAAACCCTCATTTTTTAAAAATATAAAGCCCCAAAAGAAAGGCTTTGTATTTACATACTAAAGGATTTTACTCGAAATGTCAATTTATAAAAGAAAGGTGATCCTATATGAAACAAATCGGCCAATTAGATATAACTGATAATAAAAGATTGATTCTATCTATCGGGGAATTTAGAGATAACGAAAGGGTTGACCTGAGGCTATTCGTAAAGAATGATGATAACGAGTTTATACCGACCAGGAAGGGTATAAACTTTAATTCTGAATGGATTGATAAATTTGTAAAAATGATTAATAAATTGAATGATGTTTAGCTATCCGGAAGGAGAGATCCGAACTATGAATACCAGGAGTAAGATTTTAGATATTTTATCCCGGAACGAGAAATCTTTAGGCCCTAAAAGAATAGCCTCTGAACTTAAAAAAAGTAGTGCAAATATAAGGAAGATACTATCTAATTTATGCAAAGAGGGGAAGATTGCCAGGGCTGGCTATGGTAAATATATATCAAGTGTGAACGTTTTAAATAAGAGTGTGAACGTTAAAGATAAAAGCGTGAACATTGACGATTTAGAGGCAAAGAAGCTGATCAATAAGGAAATCAATAAATACCGGAGAACTTATTTTCAGAAGCTAAAAATAAATGATCCTGAGGCCTACGGAAAAATAAGAAAAGCGAAAAACAGATATCTCAGAGATTGGCGGGTCAGGAATCCGGACTATAACAAAAAATGGCTCCGGGTCTATTATAGGAAATACCCGGAGAGGGTCAGAGAATATCAGAGAAAATACTGGCTAAAGAAGGCAGGGCATAAACTATGAATGAGAGGGGAATGTCGATTTAATGGAAAAGGATAGAAAAAAAATCAAAAGGGAAAAAAAGAGGATTCAAGATATCCGGAGAAACAAGAGGAAACATAATATCGATTTTATATTCCCGAAAAAAAGGGATATCAGATTTTCTGATCCGAAGGAAAAAAAATAAAAATACTGGCCGGTAAAACGGCCTTAAAAGCCTGGCGGGATTGGTGAAGGTTTTTCCGCCTTCTATAACTGATTCCGCCAGGTTTTAAAAAAAAGAAAGGCGGAGTTAATTATGATTAACGAAACAAGAATTTTTAAACTATGGGATTTTGAGGAGAAAAAAGCGATAGAGGTATCTTTTAAGAAAGCCGGGGATCACCGCTGGAAAGCCCTCTGTTGCTTTCACACGGAAAAACACGCTTCTTTATATTACTATGATTTGACTGAATCCTATTACTGTTTTGGCTGTGGCCGGCACGGGATTTCTTACGAAAAATACTTGCGA